>DAOVVY010000122.1 GCA_030636885.1 Candidatus Nanohaloarchaea archaeon | reverse complement strand
CCCTTGCTATTGAGATAGTAGCAAATCATGTATTGTTTGGAGATATCTCAAAAATTGTTGATATTTTGTGGAGCGGGAATTATGAAATTAAAACAAGATAAATTATCATGGTGTAAAAAACAAACTAAAGGAATCAAACTTATAGACCCGAAAATACATTTAAGTGAATCTTATATGAAGGAAGCAGATGAAACTTTAGAAAATGTTTTTGTCACAAAAGGAAAATGGAAAGTCATAACTGCATATTATGCATGTTATAATGCATTTTATTCAATATTAATGAAATGTGGTATTAAATCCGAGATTCATGATTGCACAATAGAATTAATGCCACTTTTTGATTTTGAGGATTTTGATGTTGAATTTCTGAAAAGATTAAAATATGAACGAATACAGGTGCAATATTATCTTAAGACTATAGAATTGAATGATGAATTTTTCGTTAAAGAATTCATATTTAAATGCAAACAAATATTAGATAATCTTGATTCTACAACTATCGAGAACATACGCACAAAATTAGAAAATAATGGCTGTTAATGTTTTTGAAGAGTCTAAAAAATTATTAAATTTGAATCTCTTAAATATTGTAGGAAATATATTGAAAACAATATCAGACCCATACCTTTGTGGAAATGGATTGCTTAATCATTGAGGTCTTTTTTTAACTTGTCCATAAGGCGCTGGAATTCGGCATCATCGGTATCTGTTATGTCTTTTGTTGTTTCTGTTTCAGGAGAAATATTAGAAAACTCAGGAGTTTCAATCTCGTTAGGAGTTACGTCGGATGTAGAAGGTTCTTGTAACTCAGGCAATTGTTGTTCAGGAACATCCACAGACACTGGAACGTCATCAACTGTAGCATCTAAAGGCCCAGTCATTATCTCGGCCTTTATCCTTTTCATATCTTCTGACACAGAACTATCAGCCACATAAGAAGGATTATTGTTAATCGCTTTATGGACTTGTTTTTTAAAGGTTGGCCTAACATCATTTTTTAGGTCGGAGATCATAGATATTATATTTTTAGGCACTATGGATGATTCCTTGTTGAAATGTTTAAGTAATTTCTTTTTTGTTTCCGCATTGATTACATTGTCATTGTCAATTTCATCTGAATATATAGGATGGCCATGTAACAGTTTTGATCTTATAGCAGACAAGCGAGTTATGTGAGTTCTTACATCTGTTAATTGCTTGTGTTTTTCAGTCATTATCTTGCTGAATGTTGGCTTGTCAATCACACGGGTGAAATATTCTTTTTCTGTCGCTTTCTCCTCAGAGTGTAAGGTTTGTTTTTGTATGCGCAACTCTTTAAGCTCGCGAGATAAAGAGATGAATGGTACGAAATATCCCTGTAATAGATATATCAGGATTAAGAGAGACACAATAGTTCCTGCAATACTGTATTTGTTTTCAAGAATCCATTTCAGACGTTCTTTGTCGGCGAGTTCTTTGTCAAGATTGCCAAGACCACGGTCTAATTTAACATTTATTGATTGTAATTCTTCAAGATTATTTGAATTTATTGTTCTTTGAGCATCAGCTATAAGATCTTTTGTAAATCGTAGTGATTCTTCATACAGGGATGTATCCACACCTAAAAAATTAAGGTCATCAATTAAAGTTCTAAGTTTGGCATAATCTTGTTTGAATACATCAAGTTGTTCGACTAATGGATTCCTTATTAGATTTACTACAATTATATATTCTTTTGAGATGTTTTCAGAGATTATATCAAGATTTAAATTATATCTATCTGGTATCTCTGAAAGATTTGATGATATTGTTATTGGGGATGAACGTCGCTCATTCAATTCAAGTGTAAACTTGTCAATCATGTCGACAGTGCAACAGTCAAGAGTGTAATCAGTATTGAGGTATAATCGGGTATCACCGGTGTTTTCAATTGAAGTCAAGGATTCTACAGTTTCGCCAGTCACTACGTTTATGACTGCATCTGAATCAAATTTGAAATCAGTTGTTGGTATCTGGAATATTTTGTCTGTTAAGTCCTGTATGAAATTCTGGACATCAGACATTGCACCTGAAACACCGCCACTCTCTGCATTATTTGAAAGACTTGAAGGGTCTGTGTTTAAAAACATTATTGGATTGTCAATACCATCTTTAGTCTTTCCGTTTTTGTATATATCTACCGCATCTGCAGAAATTCCAAATGGCATTACGCTTTCTGGAGCTATAAGTCTCTCAAGATCAGAATAGATATATTCTGATACTTTTGTAAGTGAGACTGAATAAACTGGACAGTTAGGACAAGTTACTTGAACTATTGATTCTTGTGCTTCGCCACCACGTATGTTTGTAACTTTCACAGTCAAAGGTATAGGTGTGCCAACCACATAATATTTGTTGTTTGGTATCCCTTCAAAACTTGTAACCAAGTGATTTGTGACATTTACACTTGCTGAAATGTTTCCAGTATTTCCATATTTTGAAACATTGGCATTGAATACATACTCATAAAATTTATTTGAATTTGATTCGGTTGGAGAATCAGCCGTTGTAATTTTATATTGTGCTGATGAATTAATCGTATTGTTTACAAGTGATACGGGATTATCTTTCACTAAATCTAAAGACAGGTTGAATGAAGAGACGCTCCGGTTATTTATATCGTAGACTAATACTTCAACATCTATGGTTTCACCTTTGTTGTAGACCAAGTAGTTAGGCACTATGTGTAGGTCATACTTATCAGTCACATTGAATTCTGTTGAATTTGTTGAACTGGCATTATTATCTGAAATATCAGAAACATAAATATCATAGGAATAATTACCGGTGGATGTTGTCTTATCAAAATTAGCAGTATACTCCCCGATGCCAGATATATGTGCTGTCATGTTTGTCTTTGTCTGTGTAGGATCTGTTACCTCAACAATCACACTTTTTACAAATGTGTTGTCTGTTGCACCAATTGTTATTTCAAGGGTGTCATTTAGGTTTACAATTGAATATGATG
>DAOVVY010000119.1 GCA_030636885.1 Candidatus Nanohaloarchaea archaeon | reverse complement strand
GTTATGCTTTTCAGATCTTTTAGATTAACTTCAAGGCCTGCAAGAACCATCAGGAACATTACACCTAGGAGTCCGAAGAATTCAAGGATTTCATTTGGGGCTAGGATGTTCAGAAACATGGGCCCTAGTAGAATTCCGGCCATTAGGTTTCCTACAATGCTTGTCTGGTTAAGTCTTGCTGCAATCTCTTCGCAGATTCTTGCGACTATGAGTATTATGGCAAGCATTAATAGAAAGTTAAGTTGCATATGTGTTATTTGGTTTTGTTGGATATATAGTTTTGATTTAATGGGTTGGGGAGACATATAATGTGGGTTGTAAATTTATAAATGAATTAAATATTAAATTTATAATACTTTTTGGAATATTTTTATGATGTCTCTAGGGGATGTTCATTTAACTTTATCTGAATTAGAGATGATTATATCTAAAACTAAATTAGGAATCCAGATGACCTTTGATGATTTTTCAGAAATGGTTGAGGCTAAAGAGGATATGGAGTTAGGGAAACAAGATGAATTTGATTTGTCTTATTTTTTAAAAATGTATAAACAGTTCTTGAGTTATAAAACGCGAAAGATTAATACTAAATATACAACGTTTGAAAATATAATACTAAATAATTCTGAATTATTATCTGTGGGTCTTGAGCATATTAAAGGTTATCTAAATGATGAGGCGTCTATTAATAACATGTCTCTTAAGCTTCTTATTGAAAGTTATATTAAAGATTCACCATATCTTCAAGAATATCATATGACTCATGAACTTTTTGAAACTTTTGATGAAATGTTGAAAATTAAAAAAAGAAGTGAACTTAATGATAAAAGTTGTAGAATTTATCAAAGAGCATTTGAACAGATAAAAATGCTTGAGTTGCTTATGGATGAGGTAGATGTTACTGATGTGTCTCGGGAGAGATCTGAAAAATATCTATTAAATTATCTAACTGTAAAGATTTCAGGGGATCATGATAAAATATTAAACTCATTTATTTCTGAAAATAATTCTTTGTCTAAATCAATAATTAATGAAATGCTTAATACCTCTATAAATCTTCAGAATGAGATTAATCCAAAATATAAAACTCTTTCAGTTTTAGGTTTAAAAGCAAAAGAACAGGAATTTTTGAAAACACAAGGTCTTGATAATTTTGTATCTATGGTTTCAAAAGGTGTATATTGTCATGTCCTTAAAGGGTCTGATGGATATGTTATGGATTTTTATGTGCTTCAAGATACAGATGTACGTAAGTTAGAAGAATGTAATGTTAATGATGCAATCCTATCATTTGGTAATCTGAACACTTATTTAGTCTTTCCTGGGTGTGAAATAATGTATAATGAAAATCCATTGTTTCAGTATGATGTGGTTTCAGGAACTAAAAATGTGCACCCTATATCATGATCTTCTTGTGTTGATGTTATGGTTGTTTTGAGGGGGGATTCTGGGGTGCAAGCTAGGGATACTTCTGTGCCATCGTTAAAGGGGGTCAATGAATATAATTTGACTAAAGATGTTGGTGGTTTATTGCTTGAATGTTGATAAAGAATTATTTTTATTTTTTCCAAACATTTAATATTCTTTCTATATAATTTATCTCATGGTCGATTATGATTTGCAGACTCCTATGATGCAGCAGATACTGGATATAAAGAAGAAGTATCCAGATTCGATTCTAATGACGCGCATGGGTGATTTTTATGAATTGTTCTTTGATGATGCTAAATTGGCTGCGCGTGAGCTTGACATTACTCTTACGTCCCGTGGCGGGAAACAGAGAAAGGTGCCACTTGCAGGTATTCCCTATCATCCTGCTGATATCTATATTGCAAAACTTGTCAAGAAAGGGTATAAGGTCACAATCTGTGAGCAGGTGGAAGACCCGAAGAAAGCTGTGGGTCTTGTTAAGAGGGCGGTGGTAAGGACTATTACGCCTGGTGCGGTTGTCGATGCAAACATGCTTGATTCCGGGTCTAACAATTATATGTTATCTATTTTTAGATATGGTGACGGTTTCGGTATAAGTCTCGCTGACATATCGACCGGGTCATTTATGACCACGTCTTTTGATGGCGTCGGCAAACTCCTGTCTGAGATATCCAGATTTTCACCTAAAGAATGCATTATTCCACGGACTGCACTTCTTGACAAGGCACTTATATCTGACATTAAAAATCTTGGCATCTATGTCAACCCTGTCAATGATGATGATTTCAGTCTTGATAATTCTCGCTCTGTACTTGAGAGACATTTCAATACGAAGTACCTTGAAGGGTTCGGGATAAAGGATATGCCGCTTTCAATACGGTCGTCTGGTGCGCTTGTAAAATACTTGTTGGACACGCAGCTCCGTGACATGCCACATCTCAACAAGATTCATGTGTATTCCACTGATGATTACATGGTGATTGACAGGCAGACGCAGAGGAATCTTGAGCTTTGTTCAAACATATCTGAAGGTTCTTTCAAGGGGACGCTTTTTGAGCTTTTTGATAGGGCAAACACACCTATGGGTGCAAGGGCTGTTAAAAGATGGCTTCTTCATCCATTGATTAATGTTTCAGAAATAAGAAAGAGACAGGATGCTGTGTCTGAATTGACCATGAACATTATACTTCGCAAGGACTTGGTTGATCATTTTGATGAAGTCTATGACATTGAGAGGATATTGTCGCGGATTGTGTGCGGGAGTGCTAATGCGCGCGACCTTGTGGCGCTTAAGAAGTCACTTTATGAGATACCTCACATAAAGAAGTTGCTGCTGGCTTGTCGGTCTTCTGAATTGAAAAATATATCAGCTATGGATTCGCTCTCTGATGCTTTCGGGCTTATTGACCTGTCTATTTCAGATGAGCCACCGGCTACATTGCGCGATGGCGGGTTCATAGAGGATGGGTATAATGCTGAGCTTGATGAACTGCGGTCTCTGTCTCGTGACGGCAAGAGCTGGATTGCAAAGATTGAGGATGCTGAACGGAAAAAAAGTGGTATAAAATCACTCAAGATAAAGTTCAATAAAGTTTTCGGGTAATATATCGAGGTCTCAAACTCTAAT
>DAOVVY010000043.1 GCA_030636885.1 Candidatus Nanohaloarchaea archaeon | reverse complement strand
CGCATTCTATTAAGGTGTTAATTGATGACCTTGCGAAGACTGAGAATCCGTTTACTTGTCCGCACGGTCGGCCGACAATCATTAATATGAGCGTTGCTGAGTTGGAAAAGAAGTTCAAGAGAGTTGTTTGAGCGGGTATGTATTTTTTTATAATGTGGGGTGCAAAAGATAATAACTGTGAAGGGGTAAATGGCATAAAGTTTTATAAAGTTTAAATTATAATGAATGTGATTGGTGATTAAATTGAAATTATTTAATAAGAATAAAGATGCAAAATCACAAGATAAATTCTATCGAAATGTTACTTTAAATGAGGTAACTCCTGAGGAATTATATTCAAGCAAATTTCCAGACACAAGTCTAATATCTATTTGGGTTGAATTTACAAGTAAATCAGAAAAGCATTATCAAGCTGTTCATGTTTATAAACCTGTAAAAGGGTCTTATATATTGCTCTGTGGAATTGATAAAGATGAAAAAGATTTTGTTGATGTTGAAAAAATTGTTGCAAATATAACTTCTGGAAAACCTGAAAACCAAATAACTGATAGAGGTATGGATATTTGTGATTTGGTAAATTTAAGAAAAAACCCAACTCAAAGTATGGTGGTTGGTTTTGTAGAAGAATATGGGAAATATTTTGATGATATATCAATTCCAGTAGCATATTTTCAAGAGATACCAATATCTGTTTATGAAAATTCTGGTTTACCATTAGAAAAATTAACATGTAATGCGAAATAAGAAATATACTTTTATTCCTACTTGGGTTTAATGCCTCGTGAGCTTTGCTCTATGGGTGGGTGTTGGCTCTCTATATAGTTTTATTTTTTAATTCTTCTAAATTTTTTCCAACACTTTTTAGAAATCTAGCTGTATCAACACCATCAATAAAACAAATATATACTTTTGATAATCTTGTATTTTGTAAAATGTGGTCTTGTAATGCTTCTCGAACATCAGTACTAATTTTATTAATGTGCTGAACAATAAAGCATTCAGCTGAATTATTCTTTGCAAGTTTTAATAGTTGATTTCCAGTTGAACCTGATTTTTTGATAGTTAATTCTCCTTTTTGTCCTCTGCCTTTAAACATAAATACTGTTGAAAGTCTTTTAGAATCATACATTAGTCTATCTGTAAAAAGGTCTCTTGTTTCAGCACCACCATCTAGTTCTTTATAAGGTTCTTCGAGTTTTTCTAAAAATGTTTCTTCTACATCATCTTCTAAAAAACAATCTTGCGCATAATCTAAAACTTCTGTTGCTTTTATTTTTGAGATATTATCAAAAGTGTCAAAATCATCTATCTTTAAAATAACAACTTCTTTGTTTTGCTTAGATTCAATTTCTTTAGCAAAATTTATTAATTCTGCTTTTTTTGTTTGGAAAAAATGCATTATACTAAACAATTTATTATTGAATCCAGATCTCATAAGAGAAGTTCCTTTTTGAATTATGAATAGTTCTTGTTCTAAAAAAAGTTCATTTGTAATTAAAATGTTTTGACATCTGCTAAACCAATCATTTTGAATGGTTCTAAAATCATCAATAATTGTTTGTGTTTTTGAACCATCTTTTTTAATTTCCTCATTTGCAGAATGTATTTGGTTAATAAAATATGTACTTTCTGAAATTACTTTTAATAATTGTTCTGTTGTAGATAAATAGGCCATATGTATTAGTAATAATGACTATTATATAAATATTGTTCCCTTTTTCTTTTTTTAGCCCTCTTTCTCAATTGATTTTAACAACGAATTATACAAAGTTTATCCTATATAATTACAACCTGTTTGTGTGCACCAATTCATCCCAATCTTTTAACGCTAATATATAAATCATTTCAGCTCAATTAATCTTTGTTATTATGTTGACATTCTTTGAAGCTGTTATATTGGGCATTGTGCAGGGCATAGCCGAATGGCTTCCAATCAGTAGTGAGGGTATGACTTCACTTATCATGATCAACTTTTTCGGGAAGAGCCTTTCTGAGGCGCTGCCCATGTCTATCTGGTTACATATAGGCACAATGCTTGCGGCCGTTTTGTTCTTGAAAGAGGATTTGATCGGAATTGCGCGAAACCTACCCAGATACATCAAAAGAGAATCGTTTGAAAGTACTGTCAATACGACAACAACATTTCTTATTGTGACTACTGCGCTTACAGGCATTATTGGTCTGCCACTTATTCTTTTTGCGATAGGTGCCGAGGGGGCAATCTCTGGTAAGATGGCAACTGCTGTAATTGGCGTATTCCTCATATTTACAGGAATCTTGCAAAGGAAAGCAAAAAAAGGTGTGGGGCTATTGAAAAAGATAACTATTCTTGATTCTGTTATTGTTGGTGTTGCGCAAGGTTTTGCTGCAATTCCTGGTATCAGCCGGTCGGGGATTACCGTCTCTGCGCTTCTTCTTCGTGGGTTTTCGGCTGATAAAGCTTTGAGATTGAGTTTTTTGATGAGTATCCCTGCAGTTTTTGTGGCTGAAGTCGGGCTTGGGGCTATGGGTCTTATTGTTTTTGATCTGAATTCGGTTGTTGCGCTACTTTTTTCTTTTGTGTTCGGATACTTGACAATTGGTGCGCTTTTTAAGGTTGCGGAAAAGATTGATTTCTCGTGGTTCTGTATCGTTTTAGGGCTTTTGAGTGTGCTTGCATTTTTTGTATGAGGTTTTTGGGTCTTGAGACGTTTGATGCATCTAATTATTATAGATATATATTATTGTGATGCGTAATATATATTATGAGATTTTATGCTGTTATTTTTGTATATGTAGTTCTTTTGATAGCTATAGTACCTACTATTTATGCTGAGACTTTTGTGGAGGGTATGGAAATTACAGATTCTCATCTTGTTGAATCATTGAAACTTAAGATTTCTGAGGAAGGTATAATTCAGGTGACTACTGGTAATCTTAAATGGATTAAAATAAATCTCACTGTTCCTCAACAAGCAGTAAATCAACAGGTATTGTATTCAGATAATCTTGTGGTTGATGAGATTGGTAATAAATTTGTGTATATATATGAAGAAGAACCAGCATCAAATACTATTGAGTATCTGTCTAAGACAGATGTTACTGTTCGTTCTCAAGTGACGACATCTATACCTGTAGCTTATACTATTCCTGCTGATGTAAAAAAGTATCTTGTCGCTACTGAAAACATACAGTCTGATGATGTTGCTATAAAGACTCTTGCAGAGTCTATAACTCGCGGAAGTCAGTCTGATTTTGAGACTGTTGCAAGACTTGCAATATGGGTTAATGAATATTTGACTTATGATCTGTCATATAGTGATGTCATATTAGATGCGGTTTCTGTTCTTGATACCAAGGCTGGTGTGTGCGCTGAGTATACAACTCTTTTTGTTGCTCTGTCCCGTGCGTCTGACATTCCTGCACGATATGTGTCCGGTTTTGCGTACGGGGATAATGGTTGGGAAGAACATGCATATTCTGAAGTTTATTTAGGTAAATGGGTGCCTGTCGATGCACTATGGCTTGAGGTAGGTAATCTTGATGCAACACATCTTAGGTATACTGTACAGCTTGATAATCAGGTCAAGAATGATGTTAAGGTTTATGGTACTGAATTGGGTGGGATTAATTGGGTGACTGATGATAAGACTATTAATACATTATCTGTGACTTATACAGATACTATAACTGATTTTGAATTTGGTGTGTCCTCGCTTGAAGTTGAGCCAGGAGATGATATTCTTTTTTATGTAAAGATTCCACAAGATGATTATCGTGTTTTGGATGTCAGTATTGAACCTTGTCTTTCTGATCCTGCTATATTGACAATTGTTGAAAAAGAAAGGAAAGTTATAATTGAGGCGGGTAGTCAAGATAAGATTGTCTATTGGATTGGGCATGTGTCTTCAGGTCTTGCTGAAAATATGATCTATACCTGTCCTGTGATTTTAAATTCTAAATATTTAGAAAATAAAGTGTTGGAAGTTGTAATAAGTTCTCAGGAAAAGAGTTCTGTATTGTTAAATCCAATAGTTGCAAAACCAGTAATTAATTTTGGTGATGTGCAGGAGATTGACGTGGGTGTTAAACGTCTTAGTGGGTCAGGGTCTTTAACTGTGGGTATTGTGTCCTTTGATTATTTTGAGGAAGGTGTGGTGGATGTATCTTCTGAGTCTGAGGGTAATGCTATATTCATGTTCAAACCAAAACGATTGGGTATAAATAATGTTACTTTATATTCGTCTACGGGTGATGTTGAAACTGTGTTTTTTGATGTGATTGAAAAAGGTAGTGTGTATATTGATTCTTTGGAATATATGGATATAATGCCTGTGAATACGGTAGCATCAATGAACATTACGATAGTTAATGATAAGGTGAGTGATGAGACTGTCAAATTGTTTTATGGTGACTCTATTGAGACATTGAGTGTTCCGTCTAATTCATTGATTGTTGTGGGATCTATGCTTGATACATCTGTTGTGGATGATATTGATGTAGCTGTTAAAATTACTGGTCAGGGTATTGTTGATGCTGAATATGCAGAGATTATAGTTTATGATATTCCTGTCTTGTCATATGATTATGGTTATGATTACGGATTGATGAGACTGTCTTTTGATGTTTTGGTTGCGACAGATACTGCTGAAGATGTTGTGGTTATAATTGATGGTGTGTCTTTTAGTGCTGAATCAGTTTTTGGGTCTCATACATTTTCTTTTGATGTTGCCCAAGGTGATTATGATGTGAGTGTCTCATGGAGTGATAGGGGTGGCAATTTATATTCTGATGAAGTTGATATTGTAATTGGTGCTGAAAACATTATTTCAAAAATAATTAGGTTGATAACGGAATTTATTAGTAACATTTAATTGTCTTTATGGGTGAATCTATGAATTTTGATGCGGGGACTTTCAAGGCTTTAGGGTCAAAAACACGTCTGTCATTGATTAAGTATCTTTCTAAAAGACGGATGACTCAGTCTGAACTTTCTAAATGTACGGGTCTTCATGTCTCTTCCGTAAAAGAACATCTTGATATACTTGAAGGTGCGGGAATTATTGAAAGGCATGATGAGGGTAATAAATGGAAATATTATTCCCTTACTTCAGGGGCTAAACGAGCATTTTCTAATCCGTTGGAGATAAGTGTTGTCTTGCCATTAAGCATATTGTTTATGGTGTCGGGGGTTGTTTCCTTTGCGTATGATAACATGGTGCCTAAAATAAGCAGTTCATTGATGGTGTCTTCAGATTCTGTATTGTCAAAAGGTACGCCAGCAGTTGCAGAAGCTGTTATGGAGTCTGCAACTTATGAAGTGCCGTCTGTATTGAATGAGGTTGCATTATCATCTCCTGAGATATCTAGTGCAACTGTGGTTCTTTTAATTGTAGGGGTGTTTCTTTTAGGTATATTTATTGGTCTTAAGATTCGTGAGAATAGGATTGATAAGATTTAAAAGTTATGGGATTTAGTTAATACTGTTAATTGGTGATATGTTATTAAAATTATGATTTCTGGGACACCTGGGACTGGTAAAACGCAAGTGTCGGGGTTATTGGCTAAACAATTAGGGTTTAAGCTTATTGCTATAAATGATTTTGCTGAGGGTCATAATTTGATTGAGGAAACTGATGAGCGTGGGTCGTTAGTGATTGATGAAGAAAAGCTTAAAGTTGAGATTGATAAGCTTTCAGGAGACATTGTAGTTGATGGGCATCTTGCGCATTTTTGTTCTGCCGATCTTGTTGTTGTTCTGAGAACTAGTCCGATTGTGCTTGAAAAACGGCTTTTGTCTAGAAGTTGGTCTCCTGCGAAGATAACTGAAAATGTTGAGGCTGAAATTCTTGATGTTATATTGCAGGAAGCTGTTGAAGTCAATAGTACTGTGGTGGAGATTGATACTACTGCATGTGATGTTGAGAGTGTGGTAAGTGTTATTTCTGATATGATCAAAAATAAAAATTATGGTGATTATCGACCCGGAAAAGTGTCGTGGGCTACCTATTTTGATATGCTTTCGTTATGATTTTTTGACTGTGTGATAGTTTTAGATATATTTATAAAACTATGAGTTGTAGTAATTTAGTGAATTGTTTTTTCTATATGTGACTATTATGTCAAAGATTATACGACTTTTATTGATATTATCATTACCATTTGTCCTATTCTGTATTGTGGGGAGTTTATTGGGTGGTGTAGCTGGTGCACTTTTTGGTTTAATATTTTTTGGAATGTTTAGTATTGTGTCTTATTTTTATTCTGGAGATATTATTCTTCGTATGTATGGTGCAAAATTATTGTCGCGTGATAAATATTCTAATATTTATAAAACTGTGAAAGAACTTTCTGAAACTGTGAAGTGTTCAGATCCTAATCTGTATCTTGTAGAAGCAGATACTCCGTCTGCATTTGTCTGTGGTATGCGAAAACCGTTTTCAATAGTGGTTACAACTGGTTTTGTGCAGGTCTGTGATGAACGTGAGGTTGAAGCTGTTGTGGCTCGTGAATTTGCGCAGATTTCAGGGGGGTATGTGTTTGTCAGTACACTTTCTGCAGTCTTATCTTTAGTTATTCTTTATCCTTTTGAGTTGCTTTTGAGGTATGGTGAGGCGCAGAATGCGAGTTTTGGTGCTGTGTTGAGGGTGCCTGTAATGTTGATTGCACCATTGTCTGCATTGTTTGTGCGTATGTCTAATCGTTCATCTTTTTTTATGGAACTTGATTCAGATGGTGCAAAGTTATCTAAGAAACCAGCATGTCTGGTATCTGCGCTTAAGAAGATATCTCGTGAGGTTAAACATAGACCACTTAAGTTTGGTAGTCATGCTACGTCTGCACTTTTTATATCAAATCCGTTTAATGGGTCTTTGGTATCTAGATTGTTTTTAGTGCATCCTTCTATATCTGAGAGGATTGCTCGGTTGGAGAAGCTTGTGGTATGAATACTTTTAAAAAGATTTTGTGTAAAGTTATATGATACTTATTATATTAAAATGTGATTCTTATGGCAAAACCAAGAAATGAAATCGCCGTCAAAAGGCTTTTTACAAATGTGTACATCTGCATGAGATGCAATGCAAAGGTCCGGTCCGGTAAAAGGGATGGGATAAAATGCAGAAAATGCAATTCCAAGAACATGCGTCTTAAGAACAAAGATGTCAAAGGATAGATAATACTATCCTCTTATATATTTTTTCTTATAATTTTTTTGTATGCTCTGGTGGCTCAGGGGTAGAGCGTTGCCTTGGTATGACTGCAAAGAAGCTTTTTATCTTTGGGGTTAACAAATAGGCAGAGGCCGCGCGTTCG
>DAOVVY010000083.1 GCA_030636885.1 Candidatus Nanohaloarchaea archaeon | reverse complement strand
AAGGTGATATGTCTTGTTTTGATATTGGGCGGAAATTTGATGTTATAATCTGTATGTTTGATTCTATTAATCATCTTCCGTCTCTTAGTCATTGGAAAAAAACTTTTGATTGCAGTCACAGGCATCTGGTTGATGGCGGGCTTCTCATATTTGATTTCAATACAATTTTTGATTTGTCTTCAAAGGCTGAAAGGTACCCGACTTATGTCTCTTGCGGTGATGATTTTGTACTTCTTGAAAATTCATTTAAACGAAATTCTGGAACGTGGCATTTTAAGATATTTAATAAAGATAAATCCTTAAAGGCGGGTTATCTGTTATCGGCTGAGGATATAACTGAGAGGTCTTATGAGTTGGATAAGATCAAATCAAAACTTGGTTCTTTCAAAATCCTTAAGTTTGTTGATGTAGATGGTAAAAAGCCTACATCTGAGACTACAAGAGTTTTTGTTGTGTGTCGGAAATAATTGTGATTTTTCAATAATATCAGTTATATCAATAAATATTTAATATTTGGGTTCGTTATATATGTTATGGTTGATTGGAAATTATATGTGCCTCGGGGCATAATGTCTTCAGATGATGGGTCTTTTGATTCATCTCAGATTGCTGCTGGTTTGGATATTGACCTTTTGCCGCAAATAGTATTGCCTATTGGTATTGAAGATATGAGCGTCCTTGATGAGCTTTATGATTATCTGTCTGGGAAAGGGTTATCTGATATTCCTTTAAAAATAACAGGCCATAATAAAAAACCATTTATTAGTGAAAATTGTTACAAAATATTTGATATTTTTGATAATATACATAGGCTTAATGAGGGTTATGGTAAAAAAATAATTACTGATGTAATTTCAACTGTGGGGGCTGTACATTCTATTTCTGAGGAATTGGAGTTGAGAAAAACAGAATATGGAGGATATGATGGTGTCTCTGCAACATTTACGGCCAAGGATTATTATAGTCACTTATCTTCTATCAAAGCGAATATGTTGAGTCTATTTAATGAGGCCAGTAGATTGGGTATTCCGTTTATATTCGAAAATTCTGCGGGCATTGATTATGGGTTTACTGAAGACGTTGACTCTAAATCCGATATTTTAAAGAGTGATCCTCGTTGGGGTAAAACTGGTTGGTTACCTGAACGTTTACAGACTGGTGATTTGGGTTGTGCGCATGATCTTGCTTATCTTACTAATTTAAAACGACCAGTGTGTATTAATATTGAGGATCTTAATCAGACTGCTGAATATTCTCGGGTTTTTAATTTACAGATAGATGGTGTTGCTGATAAGATTAGTCCTGTTTCAGGAAATGAACAATCTGTGCTTGATGAAGGTTTGGGCGTATTTGTTAGGCAAGGCTGTCCTATTTATTATGAAAAGCCAGTTAATCCAATTGATGTCATAAATATGTATGCTGGTCAAATTCCAATCTGTGAAATCGGTGGTCAGGTCAGCATGTTCTATGATGATGGTGGAATGACTAAAATTGGTTCACACATGCCTATTACTTTCGGAGATGATCCTAATGGGTATATTTCAGATGATGGTGTAAGGCGTAATCAAAATGAACAGCGTGAGGCATTATTGACTGGGAATTTAAAAGCACTTCATGGCTCAGGATGTCGAAAAGGTGTATTGAATATATATCTTGGTCCTGATGTTTATACTGGATCTAAATGGAGAGAATATCATGAATTATCAAGAGATAATGTATTGTCAATAATTGATAAATTTTAATTTATTGTTTTCGTTTATTTGGTTCTGTTTGTGTATGTTGGTATTGGTGGTAAAAACCCTACTTCTAAGACCACAAGGGTTTTTGTGGTCTGTCGGAAAGAATGATATTTTTTCAATAATACCATAACCTTTATAAAAGTGATTTCGTAAATGTCTATGTTAATAAGAGTGTTATTTCTTATTATTTTACTATAGTTCATTTCTTGTTCTGGTTTGACCAAGAAATATTGATATTTAAGAGGTTTGATGAAAATGGCAAAAATGATTGACAAGATCAAAGGAATCGTTGATGATAAAGCACGAATACGAAACCTTTGTATATGTGCGCACATAGATCATGGTAAGACTACACTTAGTGATAATCTTCTTTCCGGTGCGGGCATGATCTCTGAGGAACTTGCTGGAAGACAGCTTGCAACTGATTTTGATGCGCAGGAACAGGAGCGAGGAATTACTATATATTCTGCTAATGTATCTATGGTCCACACCGTTGAAGGTACTGATTATCTTATCAATCTTATTGACACGCCGGGTCACGTTGATTTCGGTGGTGATGTAACACGAGCTATGCGTGCTGTTGATGGTGCGGTTGTTGTTGCATGTGCAGTTGATGGTGTTATGCCACAGACCGAGACTGTTCTTCGTCAGGCATTGAAAGAGAGAGTGAAACCCGTTCTTTTCATCAATAAAGTAGATCGCATGATCAAAGAGCTTCAGCTTACTCCTGAGCAGATGAATGAGAAGTTTACAAGCATAATTTACAAAGTGAATGAAATTATCCGTGCAAATGCACCTGAAGAATTCAAAGAAGAATGGCAGGTCAATGTCGCTGATGGAAAGGTCGGTTTCGGTTCTGCATATAAGAATTGGGCAATCTCTATACCTTTCATGAAAAAGACAGGCATCACTTTTAAAGAGATAATTGAGATGACTCTGGCTGATGATGAGAAAGCGCTTGCAAAGAAAGCACCTCTTCATAACATTGTATTGGATATTGCAATAAAACATCTGCCAACTCCTGACGCTGCACAGGCATACCGTATACCAAAACTTTGGACTGGTGATCTTGATACTGCTGAGGGTAAAGCAATGCTTGCATGTGATGGAAGTGGTCCTCTTGCGGGGGTCGTAACAAATGTTACTGCAGATAAGCATGCTGGTATGGTTGCTACTGCAAGGCTTTTCTCTGGTACTCTAAAAGATGGTGATCATGTACTTTTAGTTGGTGCAGGACTTGATGCACGAGTCCAGATTGTAAGTGTCTATAATGGTGCTAAAAGAGATGCAATAGGTTCTATCCCTTGCGGTAATATTGTAGGTATCACTGGTATCGGTACTGCAAATTCTGGTGAAACTATATGTTATCCTGATTCTGTAATTGCACCTTTTGAAAGTATTACACACATTTTTGAACCTGTTGTTACAAAATCAATTGAAGTCAATAATGTCAAGGATCTTCCTAAAGTCATAAATGTTTTAAGACAGAGAGCTAAAGAAGATCAGACACTTGTTGTTAAGATTTCAGAGGAGACTGGAGAAATGCTTATTTCAGGTCTTGGTGAACTTCATCTTGAAGCAAAGGTTGAAAGATATTTCAAGGATTTGAAACTTGATGTCAATATATCTGCACCTATCGTAATCTTTAAAGAAGGTGTTAAAAAGCTTTCCGAGGAGTTTGAGGGTAAGTCACCTAATAAACATAACAAGTTCTATTTCAAGGTGGAACCTGTATCTTCTGATGTTATTGATCTTTTGAATTCTGGTGAATTGAAAGCGGGTACTATCCGTAAACAGGATGTTACTGATGTTTCACAGAAGCTTCTTGCAGCTGGTTTTGATAAAGATACATCAAAGAAAGTTGTTTACACATATCAGAATAATATGATTGTAAATGTGTCTCGTGGTGTACAATATCTTAATGAAGTCATGGAACTTATCAAACAGGCTTTCAGAGAGGTGTGTGATAAAGGACCTATGGCTGATGAACCTTGTTTTGGTCTTAAATTGCTTATCATGGATGCAAAACTTCATGAAGATACAATTCACAGAGGTCCTGCACAGGTACTTCCTGCGGTACGTAGTGCTGTCAAGGAAGCAATGATCAATGCTGATGCATCTATCTTTGAACCTAAACAGGTATTGCGTATAGATACGCCTACTGGTAATATGGGTAATGTGATGACTGAGGTACAGAACCGTCGTGGTCAGGTGCTTAACATGTCTGAAGAAGGTGATATGACTGTCATTGAGGCAAAGATTCCTGTGGCTGAAATGTTCGGTTTTGAAGCTTCATTGAAATCTGCTACTGGTGGTCGTGGTTTCCAGTCACTTATGGCTATTTTATATGAACTGATGCCAAAAGATCTTCAGAATAAGACAATACTTCAGATCAGAAATAGAAAAGGTCTTAAAGAAATCGTGCCTATTCAGGGTTCTTACGGATCTTAAGTCATTTTCTTAATTTTTT
>DAOVVY010000044.1 GCA_030636885.1 Candidatus Nanohaloarchaea archaeon | reverse complement strand
TTTGAGAGTGATGAATGTTTAGAGTATATAAAAATATATAAGGAGATTGAGTGATTGAAATGGTAAATAAATACATTATTATATTGACAATATTAATGTTATCAATACCAACTGTAAGTGCAAATTATAGTGTTGGCGGCGGCGGCTGGGTAATGCCAACAGAATTACTATGTCATGATTGGTGTTATGAATCTAAACCATACACTACAATTTGTATTATGGGTGAATGTGTCAGTAATCGACTTACTCGTGCAGACTTTTATTCTAAATTAGATGGTATATGTGTAAACGAGTTTGAATTTGGAACGGATGATTATTATGAATGTTCTGAATGGTGGAACAATTATTATCATAATGAAATCAATAAGAACCTTGACAAAATCGACAGAAATATTATGATAATATCAGGAGTGTTAATTATTCTTGGAATTATAATATTAAAGAAGGATTAAAATGGAAGATAACAAAAAAGATGACAGAAAGTCTGTATTTGCTGACTTTTTCGGTGATAGCCCTATGATGAGAATACTTGATTTTCTTCTTGTTTTCAGGGAATATGACTATAACAAACAGGATATAGCAATGAATTCTAATATATCTTGGAACACCCTTGATAAATTATGGGCTGAATTGATTGAATCCACTATTATAATTCCAACAAGGAAAGTCGGTAAATCTCAGATGTATAAGTTGAATCCTACTGATCCAATTATGCTGAAACTACTTGAAATTGATAGATTATTGATGGAGAAATCACTTCGAGAGGTAAATTGATATGGAAGGTAAATCAAGACCATTCACACAGATAAACCGAGATTATAAAATAACTTCAAAAGAATTGAAAGATGCTTTAGGAATCAAAGGAGACATTATTACAATCAGTTTATTTTCTGGTCTTAGTCCAAATGACAAGGAAAAAGGAATTTCACATAATAAGGATATTTGGGATATTCTGACAGAAGAAATAAAAAAGATAGATGATTGATATGGAAGATAAAGATAACCTATTAACAAAAGATGACTTGTATGAAATTGAAAAAGTTTTAGATGTTTATGCTGGATATATCAACAATGAATTTAATCAAGCCAGTAAAATTGCAATAGGAATTGGTGGTACAGACTTTGATAAAAAATTTCGTAGTCGTATTAAGGATAATATAAAATCTTTAGTTGATAGTCAAGACAGACTTAAAGAAATCCGTGACAAATTAAAAAAAATAAGATTAAGTGATTAAAATGGTAAATAAATCAAAAGATAAAATTGACGAGGATTATTATCCTGACAGTTTCGGAGACCAAATAAAAAAGATTTGTAAATATGGTATCCCTCTTTGTTTGGTATTAATAACTTTCTTTGCTTGGACTGACAACATCTTACTCAAATCGACTATTGAGATTCGTGAAGACCAATTAGAGATAACTAACAATTCTAAAGAAACTTGGAGAAACATGACTTATGATTGTTGGGATAGGGAATCATCTTATCAAGAGGATATAGCTGAATATCAGGAAAACTTGACTGCAATGGAACTTGAATTGAATCGGTCAATAGTTGAATTGAACACTATCAAGTATATATTTGAAAGTTATTGTGTCTGTGACTGCGATAATGCGGCAATTACGCAATTTTTGTATGGGGGTGAATGAAATGACTAAAAATAAAATTGATAAAGAAATATATATAGAAGAAGTTATGTTAGTAGTAATGGCAATAATTGCAACAATTGGTATTGTTATTGAAAGTACATACATATTTTCATTAGGTCTTCTTGGTGTTCTTATAAGTGTGACTTTGATAATTACTGATATGTTAGACAAAATAAATGAAAACATTTTAGAGTTGAATGGTGAAAAGAAATGAATAAAGAAAAGAGTTTAAAGACAAGTATTTGGATCTTGTTCTTATGTATACTTATGAGTATACTCATAGCAGGAATGGCTTATTTTGATGTCGCAACAGAATATCTTAATAATATGTCAATGAATCATGGCATAAATATATTATTTCTAATTTGTTTAGTCTGTGTATTGGGAATAATGTATTATTCGTATAGACTTGACCAGTTTATAAAAAAGGTGAAAAAAAATGAATAAAGAAAAAGAGATAAATTTTGAACTGAACGATTTCCAGAAGGAACTCGTAAATAAAGAAAAACAGATTGTCGGCATCGTCTGTGTTGTCATAGGTTTCGTTCTTGGAATTATTTTTTATTGTAAGGTGATATAGAATATGAATAGAAAAATCGTAACAATCTTAGTATTATCAATGCTAATGGTGAATTTTGTACCTTGTGCTTTCGGCGAGGATCAAACTATAGAGATATTATATACTGTAATTGCTGAATCTACTATGCAGATATTGGTTCAGTATGGTACTATGACTGTTAATACTGTCCGTGTTGAAGAACTGTTTAGTATAGACACTCCTGCAATCAATGACACTGTAAATTTGACAATATTACACAATTCTGGTGTAGGTGATGCAAGTTACAGGTTTATCGCCCCCGCAGGTTCTAAGGATGGTTGGTCGACAGGCAAGACTATACAGAAAGATACTATATACAGCATACCGTTAGACAAGATGGGTGGGTATTATCTTGAGATTGCCCCTATTTGTGTTGGTGACAGAAACGCTTCTGTTATTATCGGTAATTCACCATTCCTGAATATAACCCGTGCGGAGTAGATAGCTATGAGATTATATCTCGTACTGTTGATACTATTGCTGATTCCTGTAGTGTCAGCCGATAATGTAACTACTAACCAGACAAATCAGACACAGACTAATATCACTATTCTTAATGAAACTGTGTATAATCCTGAGGTTCTGGTTGACCAGCACGGCAATTTCAATCGTTCCAGCATATTATTCACTAACTTCCTTAAAGAAAACTTTGGTAGTTATATTGAGATAAGGATAAGTTATAGCGGTACAAATGATAGTGTTTGGTGTCAGGAACAGAGTGTTGTGCGGTTGGCTGATGGTTATCTATATAATTTGGAATACAATAAACAGACAATGGAATGTGAAGGTGATTTCAAGATAAGTGGTGACGCAGACTTTTCTCAGGTTCTTGCAGTCGATAAGATTAGTGATGCTTTGAAAATTGAGTATGATACAAACTGTATTAATTATCGTGAGAATGATAAAAATGAGATAGATAATCTGAAAACAATTAACTGGATATATATAGGAATAATAGTGTTATTGTTACTTGGTATCGTTATTGTCTATCTGAAAGATAATTTGATGATGGTAATAAAGATTGAACTTTGATTTTTTAGATAGGAATCTTTATATATAAGTATAGGTAATATAATACTATGGATAAAATAAGGATTTTGAACTGCAACCGTTGTGGTTGGGAATGGGCAACACGGAATGTTAATGATCCAAAGTATTGTCCAAAGTGCAAAAATCCTTATTGGAACAAGGAAAGAATCAGGACTTGCGTGAGGAAAGATTAACATGGAATTTGAAGATGCTATAAAAGAAGTTAAGGCTGGAAAAGAAGTAAAACGAAAATTTTATGATATTTATGTGATTATGTATTTAGACTCTCATAAACAGTTATGTTTTAAAGATTCAGGTGGTCATAGGATTACTGGTTCTGTTGTACATAATGATCTTTTTGCTGACTGGTGCGTTGTCGAGGATAAACCTTATAACCTGAGCAATAAGCTGAAAAAGATGGTAGATATTGAAGACAATGAACAAATTGTAGTTCATAGTTGTGAAGTTACGGACATCCAAGAGTTCATCAATGAGGTGAAAGAGATGATTGGTAAGAAAATGTCAAGTCCAACACTTATACAGATTGAAATTGATAAACTTTCAGGAAGTCGTTTTAAATGATCAAACAGACAAAATATAGGAATTATTTAGCAAGTTCAGATGGAAAAATATTATCAAAAAATTATAGACATACAGGAAATATAAAAGAATTAAGTGTATGTTATACTACAAAGAAATATCTTCAAACATGTTTATTTGTAAATGGTAAAGATAAGCATATAAAAATTCATAGACTTATAGCTGAGACATTTATACCAAATCCAAATAATTTCAAATTAGTTCATCATATCAATGGAATTAAAACAGATAACCGAATAGAAAATTTAATGTGGTGTAATAATAGTTACAATCAAAAACAAGCATATTTATGTGGTGCCCAAAATAATCAAGGTGAGAAACACCCTAATAATAAATTAACTGTAAAAAAAGTTGTTTTAATAAGAACACTTTTGAAACAAAAAGTATCACAATATAAATTAGCTAAACAATTTAATGTGACTCAAGCAACAATAAGTTGTATAAATAGAAATATTAGTTGGTGTTATCCTGAATGTCAAATAAAATAAATTTTAGGAGATTCAAATGAAATTAGAAGACCAAGTTTGCAGTTTAGAATTATCCCAGCGACTTAAAGAGTTGGGCGTCAAGCAGGATAGTATGCATTGGTGGTGTTATTTTGAAAACCATGATAGATGGGATCTTGTGAATATGAATCATAGATATTTTGATACATTTGTTTCTGCTTTTGGCGTATCTGAACTAGGTGAGAAGTTGCCTAATATGATAAAATTGAAAGATGATAAATATACATATCTGAATATCCAGAAACATCATAAATTATGGAGTGTATCATATCCTGACCCAAATATAAAACACATGGAAGAATCAACTCTTGCTGATGCTATGGGTTCGATGCTGGAATATCTTATTGTTCATGGTTATGTCAAGGTGGGTGATAAGAAATGACAGATAAAGAATATATTGTATGTTTAAATGTGTATTTTATAACTCCTCGTGGTGTAACTGCGAAAAATGAGAGTGAAGCAAAGAAGAAAGCCAAAGCTGAGTTCAATGTTTTATTTTCAGAGTTCAAGAAGAAATTAGATGATTGTGCTGATGAAGAAATTGGTATAGATTATATTGAAAGAGCTGATTGAAATGACAATGTTCGATGCTGTTGATTTTGCAGGTCTGGATAACCCTGAGATCGCACTTGAACATGGTTTGATAGACCACGAGCATTATAAATTGCTTAAAGATATGGAACATTTAAATTTCAAAGTTGGAGAGAGATACAAGGTGATTAAATTCGATAAAAGCTACACGAAAGAAAAGAAAAATAAACCAATACAGAAAATGGAGAGACATCAATAGAGGTACACAGTTATGTTCAAATTGTCTTAATGATATGGGCGATTCTGTGCATCATTTTTTGTGCGGAAAGTGTTGGAAAGAACATAAAAGGAGTTTTGAACCGTTCCAACCGAAATTATATATGAATGAAAAGATTGAATTAATAGATGGTAGAAAGATATGAAAGTTGATATTGAATTTAAAATAAATACAATAATAACTGTTGATGATGATATTTCAGAACGGAATTTATGGATTGAGATTTTTGATTCTGTAGAAAAGAAATTCAGTAAACATATATTTGATGAGCAGGGTAATGGTAAGAAATTTATAAATATAAAGAAGGATGGGCGACGACAATGATGCAATTTGGAAAAATATATGTTATTGGTAATGGGATACTACAAATAGGTATTTCAGATATGGAAAAGGATGGTAGAAGGATATGAGCCACACAGAGAATTATTGGGGTTGTAGCGAACAATTTGATAAAGATATTAAGATAGCTGAACTGAAAAAGACTATTGAGACCTTACAAGGTATTATATTCAAATTAATGGATCATATAAAAGAACAGGAAGATGGTGTGCGAGAATGATAAGCTTACATGATTTCCAGCAGAAAGCCCATGATTTGAATCGTGGGATGAATGCTGATTATATTTAGACAGATAGATATATAAAGTTTGACAGAGTATATTGTATATATGGAATATAAGCACAATGCAACCAATGTCAGTATGTTGAACTACCATATCGTGTTTTGCCCAAAATATCGGCGAAGTCTGTTGGTTGGTGATATCAAAGACAGGATGCAAGAGATCATCGATGAAGTCGCAGATGCCAACAACTGGGAAATCATAGCACAAGAGATAATGCCTGACCATGTGCATCTGTTTGTTTCGGCAGATACGAGGACAAAACCTGAGATTGTGGTAAAACGGTTCAAAGGCAGGATGTCAAGATACTTGCGAAAAGAGTTTCCTGAACTCTTGAAGATGCCTACATTATGGACACGAAGCTATTTCCTGAGTTCCGCAGGAAATGTCTCAAGTTCAACAATCACGAGATATATTGAACAGCAGTGGGGAAAATGATACTGACTTATAAGATTAAGCATGATATGGATTTCAGCCATGAACTTGGTCTTGCCAAGAAAGTGGCTATGTTCAGTCTTGAACATAAGTCCATAACGAGCAAGGATGTACGACATATTGGCTTAAAGTCCATGATATCCAACCAAATATTAAGGAAATATTCACGAAGCAAGACTATAAAAAATGTCAAGTCTGTCAAGTTGGCTGTACCGAATCAAGGTATCAAAGTCAATGGTAACAACATACATATTCCATGCCTGAAACTTGTCTTAAACATCCATTTTGATACTGGTTTCGACAAGATAAACCAGATTGAGGTTGATAAGACCTTTGCTTATGTTTCTTGTTCATATGCTGAACCTGAACAATACAAATATGAGACTATACTTGGTATTGATAGGAACACGACAGGTCATATCGCTGTCGCTTCAAACATCAATACTGGTAAGGTATTGAAGCTTGGTAAATCATGCAACCATATCCATAATAAGTATAAGCATATCCGCAAGAATCTACAGAAGAAAGGTAAGTATGGTCTTGTCAAAAAAATAAAGCACAGGGAGAGTAATATTGTGCGAGACATTAACCATAATATCAGTAAGAAGCTTGTCTTGGATGCCTGTGCCAATAAGTCAATCATAGTTCTTGAAAAACTTAAAGAAATCCGTAAAACTACAAGGACACGGAGAAAACAACGATATTCCTTGAACTCTTGGAGTTTCTATCAACTTGAACAGATGATAGAATACAAAGCCAAAAAGTATGGAGTACCGCTT
>DAOVVY010000054.1 GCA_030636885.1 Candidatus Nanohaloarchaea archaeon | reverse complement strand
GATTCAGAAAATGAAAGTTTGGGATGTTGGATTTATGGAACTTTACCATCTTTAAAGAATAATATGATATTTATCTCAACTTCTGATTATTTTACACGTATTTCTGAAAATGATACATCCGAAACTGCATGGGATATTGCAAATGGTAACGCAAGTGCTTGGAGTTTTACAAATTCTCTCATACTTCAGGGTATGTCTGGTGTGGGGGTAAATGGTCCAATTGCATTTATTGGTTCGACATCAATAAGTTGGTTGACTTCCGAAACTGTCGCAAAACAATTTTTCTTAAAAGTCCTTGAAGGTAATGATATAGGATCTTCTCTTGTTTCATCAAAAAACACATTAATCTTAAATCGTGAAAAGATTGCAAACCAGACTACAAAAGATTTTATTTCATCAATTGAAGATTCTTATGTATTATATGGTGTGCCTCAGACAACCTCTACAAAAGATATAGCTTATATTGATTATACTGAAACCTCACTTATACAACTCGATGTCAACCCCTCAACAGGGGATGTTTTATCTTGGAATCAAACTTTAGAAATATCTCCATTATCTGATATACCACCCATTTATACAAATAACTCATGGCAATCTACATATGGTTCTGTATGGTATCAAAATGTAACTGCTCCAAAAAATGGTAAAATCAACATATCATTCATTGCAACATTAGCAGGTGAACATTTACCTGACTCAACAGCATTTAATTTATCTATAACTTCTGTTGATGTTGGGCAAGATAATTTTACTGAATTTAAAGTAACGATAAATAGGACAAAAGTTAGCATACTCCAATCAAGCGAGCAGTATATGCAATCAACTACTTTTGTATCCTCACAAGAGATTTCGAGCAACGATTTCATCTATAGTTTAAAAGGAAATAAATCGTTGATATTTGCAATACCGTACTCTGCAAATGAAACACTTATGTCAACTCAGAAAACAACAATTAATATGACCTTTAAGACAGAACCCATTTCAATAGAGACTCTATCACTTATTGCAAGGTCTGACAGTTCAAATAACACCGAGAATAATATGACTGCTGTATTTGACATTGTCAATCCAACTGGTTTTATAATATCTAATCTAACTATAAAGTATCCTATATCGGACCTAGTATCAAGTTGTATTGTTTCAGGTCCGAACACATCAGGAACATGTACTGTCTCAACAGGCTTTGCAACACAGAATATATCATCTATACTTCCAGAGAAAACACAATATACAATAAATTATATTGTTTCTGGAAATATGTCAGATTCAATCCGTGTAATCTATGATGATGGGGGAGTTTATGGGTTGAGTAAGAATCTATCTATTTTTAATCTAGGTGACAATATCACATTGAATTTATCATTGTTCGCATCATCATCGGTAGACTCCGAAATATTAGTTGAAGCACTTTACATAAATGATTCTAAAAACAAGATAATTTGGTCAAACACAACAACTGCAACTCTTGGTACTTCTGAATATACATTTGCACCAATATGGCAGATAAGCCCTAACCTCACAATAAATCCATTAGGTAATTATTTAATCAAGATTTATCTCTTAGAAAATGAAACATCTAAATATCTATTCAAAAAGACAATGTCTGTTAATATAACTGATAAATTAAATCTTAATATTACTCAAAGTGACTTGACATCTGATACAAGCACTGGGTATATATCTGAAGAATTATTTAATTTCACAATTACGGGTACTGCTTTAAAGCAGAGTGGAAAACCACTTAATAATTCTGTGATAGGTACTCCTTCAGTTTATGTTTATATCGATGAGGTATTGCAGAACCCTGTAAGATCAATCATAAATAGTATCGGCGCACTCGATACGATTGTATTGGAGGATATAAATCCTACAACAGGTAATCATAACATAAGTACGATTGTTTTTGATGAATTCAATAACACAGAGGAGTATATCTATTCGTTGAAAGTCACAAACACCATCGATTCAATCACAATAAATACAAACACAACAGATGCCACCGCAAATGAAGAGGCTTGGGTTAAGATTTCAGGTATGGTAAATGGCAACAATACAAATGTAGTATTTGACGCCGATGTCAATGTATATATTGATGGGACAAAGATATGTAATGTTACAAGCGAGACTGACGGCACATATTTCTGTGAATGGCAAGTCCCTTACGGCGACGACGAAAAAAACTATAATATTTCAGTTGATGCCACATCTCCATTGAACACATCAAAAACTATTTCAAACTCAACAAACCTTGATGTTGTCTGGCTTGACATGACAATAGATCCAGTAATCCCCGACATAGGTGTAACTTCAACAGTGAATATTTCAAAAGAGGTAACTGTAACAGGGAGTGTTAAATACAGCGATGATATGGATAATGAATCTCTTGTGTATGGTGCAGATGTACTCTGTAATATTTTGGATATCTCTGAGGGACTCGATACAAACCATACAACTACAGTGAATGATAATTTCAAGTATTCATGTATTTTTTCAAATTTAAATCATACGGGAAATTATAAAGTCACTATTTCAGCAACACATGAGATAGACTCTCGTGATGTCACAGGTTACACTGACCAGATATTCAAAATAATCTACACCGCACCACAGACCGACAGCGGTTCAGGCACAACCTCGCCCCCCTCAACAAGTTCTCCTCCAATAACATCTCCTGATAACACAACAGACACAATCCTAACAACTGACAATCTTGACATAAGATACAATAAGACTCTCATCATACAACAGGGTGCAACTGAATACATTGAGATAACAGTCACAAACAAAAGAAATGAAACCCTCCACAACTTAAACCTGACACTTGATGGTGTCTCATGGTCAGATTGGTATGATTTCCAAAATGCAGACATAACAGAACTGGCACCGAACGCATCAGCAACTTTCATGATTAATCTTAACATCCCGGAAACAACGGAGATATCAGATTATACAATATCCGCAAAATTCAATGCAAATGAAACAGACCTTGATGAAACTGTAAGTTTTACAATACAAGTATCATTTTCAGATACAAATAAAATTGCAGGTCTTGAAGAATTAGAAGTGACAAAATCATTATTGTATGAATACAATAATCGTATTACCTCACTTCTTGCAAACATTTCAGATCAGTCCATATTTCAGAGATATTTAGGTGCTTTAAATGGCACTGTTATTGGCACTGCAAAAGATAAAATATTTGAAGCAAAGAAACTAATTACGGATTCAAAAGAATTATTAGATGCAGGAAAAACACAAGAAGCGCTAACCTTGAAAGAACAGGCCAATAGCATTTTAAGTGATGTAGAAATGATGATCTCTGATGAAGAATCAAAGATTGTAACTGTTTCAAATATACTCCTTAAAGTTATGTTTGTATCAATTTTCTTTAGTGTTATTATTATAGTTCTAGTATACATGCTTATGCCACCAAAAACAAAAGCCGAATACAGACCCAAAGGTGATTTTTTCAACCAGAAAATAAAGAAAAAGCGAACAACATTACACTCATTCTCATTAAAGAATCATACAGGTGATAAGGGAGATAACAATACACAAGACAACAACCCGACAGGCAGAACTAAAATATATCAGCTTCACGAGCGTTTCAAAAGTCACCTGAAAACTGATAACTGAAATTCATCCACCTAATATGACTGGTGCAAACTCGACAGTATCACCATCCTTGACCGCACAACTAGCATCCAAAGACCTAAGCACACCATTATGAATTACCAATATATCATCGTCATCGATATCTTTCTTTAGCGCAGGATACTTATCGCAGATAATCTCAATCACAGATTTAAGATTTATATCCTCATCAATCTCAATGTTTTCCTCCTCAACCCCTGTGATGTCAACAGCAGTCTTCGCGCCATAAAGAATTCTCATACTGCTTATTTTGTGTCTGATATTATTAACCTATAACTATTCTAACTTTAAAACACACAAAGGTGGTGAAAACAACAAGATTTATAAATTATAAATACTCAATATAAGAGTCCGGCGTGGATATAAATCTGGGTAAATAGATATGTCTGAAGAAGATTTGATTGCATGTCTGTAATATTTTATAATCTGTAATTATGGTGGTGATTGATTATGTTAATACTTGATATGACTGGGGTGGGTGATCCCTACTCTCAAAAAAAACCAGAAGTAGAGCATTCTGTGCCTTTGGTTACTGATCTCTATGGAGGTGTGATTAGCATTTATACTGCACTAAATAATAATGCTGATCAGATAAGTGTTGGCTTGACTTTGGCATTACTTAATTTCTATTTCTAAACAAATACTCTATATTAAATATTTTTTAGTATCTTCTTTTCTATCAGAACAGAATCAAAAAAACCCAAATAAACCTATATATAACACAAAGACCCAAATCTAATCTATGAAACCATTAATTGTAATCAATGTAAAAACTTATCCTACAGGCACAGGCCCCAAACTTCTGAAACTCGCAAAGCAGATGGAGACAGTAAAAAATGAGACAGGTTCAAAGATAATCCTTTCAGTCCCCGCAACAGACATCTATCCGATTTCAAAGGCAGTAAATCTGCCTATCTACGCGCAACACACAGACCTTGCAACCTACGGCGCAAACACAGGCGCAATCCTCCCCGAATCAATCAAGTTCGCAGGCGCAAAAGGCACAATACTGAACCATGCCGAAAAAAAGATAGATCACAAGACCCTCAAGAAGACAATCACGACCTTAAGATTGAAGAACCTGAAGATCATAGTCTGCGCAGACACCTTAGATGAAGTAAAGCCAATTGCAAGATTAAGACCCGATTTTATAGCGATCGAACCTCCTGAACTGATAGGCGGCAACCACTCAGTCACCAAGGCAAGACCTGAGATAATAACTGAGACCGTGAAAATTGTAAAAAAGATAGACCCTAAGATAAAGGTACTGGTTGGCGCAGGCATAAAGACTGCCTATGATGTAAGGAAGTCAATGGAGCTGGGCGCAGACGGTGTATTGATTGCATCAGGCATAACAAACGCAAAAGATCCAAAGAAAGTCCTGATTGATATGTTATCATAGCACAGAACAAGTTAAATTCTATCAAAAAGAGAATATTAAACTAATTTAGTCATTAACTAGTATATATACCTAACTATTGATTCTTATATATTTCAAATGATTAATTATCTAAGGGTCACTTTTGTTTTCGTGTACCTCCAAAAAGAAAGAGTACTTTAAGGAGGTATATATTATGGATGAATTATCTGATAAGACGTATGAGCTTGAACCTGTAGGCTCCATAGATGAAACGCCATTCGAAGGTATTGCTGAGTATTTGTTATTTAGTGGCAATGCTAAGAAATATAGCTTGCAGGCATCATACCGGACAGCATCAAAAGAGATGGTAATGATGGGTTTCGGACGAGACTCAAGATCTTTAGATGAAGTACCAAAAATGCTATTTCTGATAGAATTTGATTTTAAATTTTGTCATGATTCTATAACAAGATATAGTATTTCTGATATTGCTGATAATTCTTATTCAGTATTCGATGTTTTGAAAGATAAAGAGTTATCTTTTAAATCTGAGCAATTATCGAACATTTTCCAAAATAACAGTCCAAAAAAGATAGATCTTGCATTTTCAATCGAGGACTCATGTGGTATATTAATATCTGATATTGTATCTGCATTGAATGTTGGAAATACTTATCTGGGTGTGCTTAATGGTAGATTTTCATATAATATATACAATAAGTTACCATTGCCAAATAAGATAGATGCTTTTGTCTCAAACAATTGAGGTTGTTTCTAGAAACAGCCTCATTACTGACCACTTATATATACAAGATGAAATAAAATGACATCTATGGAAACAGACCCACGCGCATTCTGGACCGAACAATTTTTATCCGTCTCAGAACAGTTCAAAAAGAACACAAGAAAGATCTCCGGCATATTCATAGCTTTCAACACCAACATGGACGCGATAGAGCACATAACTCCTGATTTTCTAAAACTCATGGACCTAGACCGATTCAGTCCAAAAAAGAAT
>DAOVVY010000136.1 GCA_030636885.1 Candidatus Nanohaloarchaea archaeon | reverse complement strand
TGGCTGCGATATAGGACTGAAACCATCAAGAGAGACCCATTGCCCTATGGCAGAAGTAACTCCTTTTGTCATAATTGTATAAGTTATGGAATTAACTCTGTCCGAAGACATATTCGCCTTAATTGTACCATCCGGCATTTTTTCTAAAGTACCGCCTTCAATAATCATTTCACCAGCAATATTAAGATTAATCACACGCGACCCTCCAGACGCTGATACGTCACCAATAGAAGACTTTATATCTTGCATAAGTGAAAACGCCTGTGTTACTTCTGAATTAGTCTTACTCTTATCAAGCATTGGAAGACCCCACCAAAGTGCACCCGAAACTGCAGCAATACTAATTCCGGTAAGCAATATCATAGATATTATCTGTACCTGTGCCTTTCTTCTAACAAACTTTGACGCCATAATAACTCAATCCCTACCTCAAATTAATTTAATCCTAAAAATTAATTTTTATACGTTATTTATAATTCGTTAAAGTAGGATATATAGTTTTAAAATAAATCAAGAAAAAAGGACGAAAAATAATAAAATAAAATAAGAAAAAAGTGATTAGAAAAAATTAAAAAAGATTAACAGAAATCATCTGATGATGACGCCCGATTACATCCATATGCTAAAACATAACCATTACCTAGCACAAATTCAAATGTTTTTGTTTCACCGACTGCAGGAAGATCCATAGAATCCTCTTCAATAACTAAATCACAAGTTGATTTAACTTCTAAACTCTTTGCAGTACAATCCCCTGAAACAGTAGTTGGACTTATTACTCGACCATTAACTTTCACATTAAGATCACCCGCAACAATCTTACCGACTGCAAGAGATCCAACATTTTTAATCATAAATGTAAGATTGTTACCAGTTCCATTCTGAACCTGTAATATCTGCAGATTAGTCCGCATCTTATCAGACTGTGCACCCACTTGCTCACCTATAGCTTCAGTCTGCTTAGCACTCATATCCATTATGAACTCATAAGCCAAACCAGCCGCAGCAACAGTCATCATAAGAAGAAGCACTATCGCAATGACCGGTGTAATTCCTTTTCTATTTAAATTTTTATCAGACATAATTATCACTTTTTCTTTAAACTCATTATTTTATAAATCCTCAGAAGTATCATTGCATTAAAATACATTGCACCAACTACAAGCAAAAGAAGCATATTAGTAATACTTACCGCCAAATAATCAGAATCAAGCATACCCCCACCCAATATCAAAAAGGCAGATACTGTCATTAACATAATACAGACAATCAAAAAATTTTCAAGCATTTCAGGTCCTAATTTCATAAATTACACACCGCCATAAGGATTCTTCTGTTGAGGCACAGCTTGTTGCTGTGTCTGGAATGGAGATGCATTTTGCGTATGCGAACCAGCAGTAGATGGACTCGTACGTTTAAGCCTTTTATCTATTGTAGACAGATTCTCAGCAATTGATTCATTACTCCTCAACAATTTCTCATTAGCATCAGTTATACTTTTAACTAAAGGAACAACCATACCACGAAGTGCAGATACAGCCTCAGATTCATCAACATCTTCTTTACCTGCTTCTTCAACAATATCAATAAAACTGGTTAATTTACCCTGAAGTGAATCAATCTTACCTATAAGTGTTGCAAGATCCCCACGAAGTGAAGTATTGGCTTTTACCATCTCATCAACAATTCTCTGATTAAGTTCAACCATGTCAAGTATCTTATCCATCATCCTTTCCATATTGTTAAAGGATTTAGAGGATTCCATACTAGTTATCCTTTTTTCAAGTCTACGAAGCGGTGTTAAAGGCACAACCTCATAATCCTCATCATCAGATATTTGCTCATAATCATCTTTTCTAACCATTATTTCACCAGCAATATTATTTTAAATAACGAATTAATAATAAAACATCTAGACACATTACACTGTCTACTTTACATATTAGTCAAACGGGGTATATATAGATAATGGTTATCACCCCTTATAAAAAATACAAAATTAAATAAATTAAAAAATAATAACAAAAAAATTAGAAAAATAAAAAAAGAAAAGGAAATCCACTTACATCATAGGAGGCATTCCACCGCCACCCATAGGAGGCATACCTTCAGGCATTCCACCACCATTAAGCTTTGATGCAGAAATCACATCATCAATCCTAAGTATCATTTCAGCTGCTTCAGATGCAGATTTTATTGCCTGCGTCTTGATTTTTACAGGTTCTACAACTCCTTGTTTAAGCATATCCTGAGTATTATTTGTAAATACATCAATACCTGCCCAAGTATTACCTTTATCATGTGCTGAACGAAGCTCAACAAGTATATTGATAGGATCGATCCCAGCATTTTCCGCAAGAGTCTTAGGTATTATCTCAACCGCATTAGCAAAAGCTGTTATAGCAAGTTGTTCACGACCACCTACAGATTCACAGTATTTTCTTAACTCTTTTGCAAGTTCAGCTTCAGGAGAACCACCGCCACCTACAATCTTACCGACTTCAATTGATGCAGATACACCACCAAGCGCATCCTTCATAGCTCTTTCAATCTCATCGACGACATGATCAGTACCACCACGGACAAGTATGGATACTGATTTAGGATCCTTGCACTTTAGTACAAAAATCATCTCGCTACCTGAAATCGTGTTCTCTT
>DAOVVY010000107.1 GCA_030636885.1 Candidatus Nanohaloarchaea archaeon | reverse complement strand
GTTTACGAAAATATAAATTCCACCTCAGTACTCCGCAAATACATAGGTAATGGTGTACAGACAGTTTATCGTTTTGATGAAGAATTAGGGGATTGGGTAAAGTCTATATCATTTACCTCACAAAAAAATAAAGGAGAACCGAGTTTAAAGATACAGTATCTTAATGATTGGTCTGCATTAGTTGATAATTACGATGAATTTGATAACACAACTGTACTTCGCCATATTAATATATACTTAGGGTTAGTGGGTACTGATGAGAATTTAATCGATACATATATTGAGTGTGGTATTCCTCATAATTTAAGTAAATCTTTTGTTAATAATTCTATCCAATGGGTCTCTTATAGTGAAGATGGTTGGATACCATTAAATACGTTTCATTTAAGATATGACGAGTTAAATGGGACCGATATATTCGGAGTCTCAAACATAACTCATCTTTCTGGAAATTATATAATTGTAGGGGATAAAAAAACAGAAATCAGACAGATTGATGATATAAATACTACTGTTTTTGATAACCCCCAATCAAAATCAAATAATTCTGATAATGTCAGTTCTGTTCCACAGACTGAGGATTTTGAAGACCATCAAGACCCAACTGATAACGAAGACCCTGAAGCCATACCAAATTTAATGCCGTGGGCTCCTTTTTTGACTGCTGCATATCTATTATATTTGCGTAAGGATAAAAATAATAATTAAGAACCATAAACTATTTTTAGCTCTTTATAGATTATTTTCACATATTCTTCAAGTTCAATATCAGTCCCACCAAGTCTCATAGTGCTACCTGCATTGAAACGGCAACCAAAATCGGGTAGATTAAGTTCACTTAAAATAATATGTCCTGCCTTTTGTCCAAGCCGAACCTTTATCTCCCATTTCTTTTCAGAACCTTCAGGCATAGGACTTGCCAAAACAACAAGCTTTGCATCAGGCAAGTATTCAGGCACAAGTTCAGACTCAATCTTTTCATCCAGACCGACATAATAAATACCATTATATTCCAAAAATGCACCAGCATTAACAAGCCGTTTTACTTTTTCTCTACTTTCTTTTCTATCCTCAAGCAACAGTTCTGCCTTAGTATCTATTTGTTCATCATTTTGCAAATGATAAAGATTCTCCATAATTAATGGTAGTTTTCTTGTCTCCTGCAACGCCTGAAGAAGGTCAGATATATCATTTTCAGCACCTGTATGATCTGCTGCAATAGCTGCATCATTATAAATCTCAAGCGGTTCAAGAACACCGGTCATAATCATGCTTGAAAGCACAGCATCACAGTCAGTATGGTTGATGATTATCTTATGGTCCGAAGGGAGTATACCATTTTTTTTGACATAATCAATCGCAAGAGTAGTGCTTGAAATCTGTTTATACATCTGTTCAATCGGTGCATGATGATCAATATTCAAGACATCTTCATAGGTGATACCTTCATCTGAGAGTTCTCCATTCTCAGCCCCCTGGACATAAAAATCACAGATGCATAGTTTCGAATCTGGAAACCTATCTTTCAATTCAGAATAAGTGTATACTGACTTCTCATCGATGAGTACAACATTATCTGGATGTTTAAACATAAATACTTATTATTTAACTAATTTTATAAACTAAAATGCAAACGTTTTATTATTTATCAATGAAAAAACATTTAAAAGTTAAAAAATAATACATAATTTGTGGGTATTATGGCTTCTGAGACTCTAGTTGAAGAAATAAATCTAAAATGGCTTGCAGACAGATATCCTTTAGATCCAAGTCACATAGATTATTTTGCAGAAGACTGCTTGTCTGCAGTAAAAAATCTTCTTGACGAGATATCACAAGTAGCAGATATGGATAAAGAAAAGGTCCCTATACAATCTTATAATCTGATTGGTCTTGCAAAGGATCTTGTACACAACAGCCAGACTTTTCTTATGGCAGGAAAGCTATCGGAATTATATGAGATTCTAAGGGAAATGCCATCAGAAAATAAGGACATTGGTATGTTACAGGATTTTGTTAAAGGCATGATTAATTATGATATTGGAATAAACAGTATTTTATCAGAAACAGAGGAAAATAGATTGTATGTAGAGTCTATTGGTATATTCCACGATTTAGAAAAATATTTTTGTGATAATGATGTCCTTTTCCAGATTATGGCAAAAAATTATCAAGGAATTTTTGAGGATTTTATCGGAAACAAAGATAATGCTCTAGAATTGTTTGAAGAGTGTTTTTCAATCCTTGAAGAATTAGGTTTGGAAGATATATGGGGGAAAGTATCCAATGATAGAGTACTTATGATTGAATGGGAATATAATCTCCTTAAACTAGGAAGGGATGTGGCATTCAATATTGCGGTGTCTGGATATGATTCTCTACTTTTGGAAAGACAACTAAATTTTTTATGGTCTGCTGATATTGGGGAATCTGTGTATTCTTACTGTCCTTCAGATATTGAAAATACCTCTGCAAAAATAGCTTTGTTGGATTCATATTCCGAAAAAGGGTATGGCATGATTATAGATGATAATTATTTAAATAGTAAACGTGATATAAATTATCTTTTTAACTGTGCAAATAAAATGCATAATTTGATAAGACCTACCGAGTCAATTGAACCATTTTTGCAATCTTTTAATACTTTCAAAAAAGCTTATGATTTGAAAAAAAATAGGTATAAAATCTAATCGATTTTGTATGTTCAGTGATGTTTGCAAGACTCAAAAGAAGGGATACCTAACACTTATTAATAAATTCTTGAAAATTGTTCAATCAACACACAACCTAGAGAACACAGAATCAACTTCTTCTTTGGTCTTGCAGGTACCGATCTCATGTCGTGCCTCACGCCCGCCACTGACGCCTTTAGTGAACCAGCACGCATTGACTTTATAATCCTTAAGTTGCGGAATTATACGTTTGTATTTATTCATAAGCTCGCACAGGGTCCTGTATGCATCATACTTCTCTTTTGCCGTAGGTTCAGCAACAATATTTCCATTTTTTATATATTCCTCGCATTGCTTGAATATGAATGGATTGCCTATAGCGCCACGACCGATCATCACAAGGTCACAACCTGTTCGGTCAAGCATATCTTTTGCATCCTGCGCACAGAACACATCACCGTTCCCGATGACAGGAATTCCAACTGCATCCTTGACTTTTTTTATCATGTCCCAGTCAGCAGTTCCTGCATATTTTGCGCGCATGGTCCGTCCATGGACAGTAATGGCGGAAGCACCCGCCTTCTCAATAACCTTTGCGATTTTAACAGTATCTTTACTTGAATCAATACCGAGCCGTATCTTTGCAGT
>DAOVVY010000100.1 GCA_030636885.1 Candidatus Nanohaloarchaea archaeon | reverse complement strand
CTCTTCAACAATACCAGATTGACCAAGATCAGTTTCAGTCATCTCATCAAGATTTGATATAATACTACCGCCTGTAGCTTTTGAAAGTGCATCCATATCAGATTTCTTAACTCTTCGCATTACCATAATTCCAGATTTTGCAAGATAATGCTGTGCCATATCATCAACACCTTTCTGACAGAAGACAACATTTGTCTTTGAAGCGATTATTTTTTCAACCATCTCTTTGAGCATCTTTTCTTCCTGTTCTAAAAATGCATTCATCTGAGACGGATCCGTAATCCTAATCTGAGCATCACTCTCAAGCTCTTTTACTTCAATCGCACTGTTAATAAGCGCAATCTTTGCATTTTCAATCTTTTTAGGCATGCCTGAATGAACCACTTCTTTATCAATTATAAGACCACTGATAAGAGTTGTATCATCTGTGGAACCGCCTGACTTCTTCTCAAGCTTAATCTGGTCAAGATCAACAACTGTCTTGCCATCTTCTTCAACTGCAACCTGAATTATAGATTCAACTGCAATCTTTGCCAAGAATCCTTTTGCAGATTCACTGGATTTACCAGTCATCGAAGTAAGTGCAATCTTTGTAAGAAGATCCTTATCTTTTATACTGACATCAATAGCGATCTTATCAAGAACCTCAAGACTCTTCTCTTTTGCAAGCCTGTAACCCTGCGCAATGCTTGTAGGATGTATCTTCTGTTCCAATAGACCTTCTGCCTGTTTAAGGAGCTCACCAGTAAGAATTGCAGCAGTAGTTGTACCATCACCGACTTCTTCATCTTGCGCCTTTGCAACCTCGACAACCATCTTTGCAGCAGGATGCATTATTTCCATCTCTTCAAGGATAGTCACACCATCATTTGTGATAACGACCTCACCAAGAGAATCAGTAAGCATTTTATCCATACCTTTAGGCCCGAGTGTTGTTCGCACCGCATCGGCCACGACTTTAGCAGCTGCAATATTAGCCATCTGCGCATTTCTTCCACTTTCTCTAAAAGTACCTTCAGGCACAACAATTATAGGTTGTCCACCAATCTGTCCATTCATATCTTCCATCCTCCATTCATTCACTAAGAAACTGTATAATATAATCTTGTAAGAAGTATTGATTCATGCGCAACCAACTTTTATAAGCTTTATGATTATGTGCGTATACAAAAAGAAATAAAAAACAAATCAAAAATCTAAAAAAACATTAATTTATAATTTATTTTATAATTCATTAAAACTATTTTAATAAATAATTTTTAATGTACTTTTAAAAAGTTCACAAGTATTAAAGATATCATAATTTAAACAAATCAAAAAAAATTAATCCATAAAATAATTAAGAAGTGATAAAATGGTTGAATATAAAAAAACAATAGGAATTATATCCCCCTATGGTACAAATAGTAACGCTGAATATGGTTATCGTGTTGAATTTCAAGAAGATGTAACTGAAAAAACAGTAGAGATTGGAACTAAAACACCTACAATATTCATACAAGATAACATAATTGTTGGAATTGATACAGGAACTGTTTTTGATGGACCTATGCCCTCAACAGGTAAAATGTATGCATTACTTGAATTAAAAATAACAGATGATAAAATAGATCCAATACAATCTAAAGTCGGCATAGCTGAAAGAGATAGATACGATGGTGGAAGTAAGCAAGAATATACTCTAGAAGAACTATATGCTATGCACTTCGAAATAGAAGATTGGAATATTGAAGACCTATTAGGTAAATCTATAAACACTATAGATTTTCTATAATAGATACTCTACACCATTACACACACTCAATAAAAACGACACAGAGTAAACTTTTAATTTATAACTTAATTTATAAATCATTAAAACTATTTTAATAAACAGTTTTTAATAAAGTTTTAAAAAGGTACCCCCTCATAGAAGTATCACTTAACAGATATTAAGGATTATTAAACTTAAAAAATAATCAAAAAAATGGTGAAAAATATGAATGAAACTATTTATAGTCGTGTTTTTGGAGAAAACCCTGTTGTAGAAATCAACAGTCCACGTGTTCAAGCAACTGGCACAAAAGCAGCATGGGATAGTTGTGCCATCAAATATTCTAATGGTACAATACAAGATGTCGATATAACATCTTCAAGAGATAAAATAATGGAAGAATTAAAAGGAAGAAATATAATGAATCATGGTGGTCTCTCAAATGCATCATCAATGTTCCGACAGTTTTATGGTGCAGAAGAACTTACATTACAAGAATTTGAAAACGCAATGGAATCAAAACAGACACTGCCCTTCGTCTTTGATTATGTAGATGCTGTCAAAGTATCAATTATTACTTCAGGTGAAGACAATTTTGAAAAAGTGCACAACCATAATCTATCAAATTATCTTGAAATGAGTATTTTCGAAGCACAACAAATTAGCAAAACAGAAGAATCAAAAGCTGCAGGCATACACCCTCTTAATTGGAAACTGGTTGATACATCCACACGAGGTGGAATTGATGGACAGACTGAAATTTCACTTTTAAGCCAACCAGCACCATATTCATCTGGATTTGACCCAGGACTAATATATATAGGTAAATCCTTATGGGATAAAACAAAAATGGAAATAACAAATGTTGGTGGCAGAGGACAGACAACAGGTGCACAAGATTATGGGGTATTTGGCATTTCTGAAATAACCATTGATGGTCAAAAACACACACTTGACGGTGTCAAATATCTAACAGATTATGGAACTGATGCATTTAATCAAGCAGAAGAAAATGGGTATAGTGGTGTTGAAATAATAACTCAGACATGGATTGAAAATAGGATACCAAGAACAATTGTCCCATTACATAAAAGATTCATTGAATAAAATAATTGCCAAAAATCCACCACCCATCGGAGCAAAGCTCCAGGGTGTTAAACAAAAAATAAAAAAAATGATTTACCATGGATGCCACCTACAAAAGCTTAAAAGGAAAAACAGTCATTGTAGTCGGAACTGGCGGATTAGGTGGTGCCATAGTAAATGATTTTTTAGAGCAGGGCTGCAAAGTTTATGGAATAGACAATAACCAAGACACACTTGATAATTTATCCAAAAAACATTCTGAATACGAACATCTATTTCAACCACAATTTGCAGATGTCACAGAAGTTTCAGAATATGAAAAAATCCTTAAAACTATAGGAGATAATGAAACAAATCCAATACATTCATTTGTATATACAGCAGGATTAGGTGTCTCAAGCGAACCCGACAGCTTCAAAGACAGATTTCCCGAAGAATTATTCCAACTAAACGTGTTCGGGCTTATGTATGGAATAAGAGCAATATCTGAATATCTTGACAGAGGGTCATCAATAATAGCAACAGGTAGCTTAAATGCCACACGCCCCGAACACGGAATGTCAATGTATGATGCAACAAAAGCAGCAATACACCAATACATGAAAACCACCTCATTACACTTCGGTCCAAAAGGCATTCATGTAAATGTAGTTGCTCCAGGTTACATACGCACACCACAGACAGAAACAGAAATGGAAGACCCAATAGCAAAAAAAAGAATAGAAGACTCAACAACATTAGGATATATAGGTGAACCTAAAGACGTATCATCAGT
>DAOVVY010000039.1 GCA_030636885.1 Candidatus Nanohaloarchaea archaeon | reverse complement strand
GTATTCTTCTTTTTTTGTCAATCAAACCTATTATTTTATCGCCAACTTTGAAATTCGGTTTTGAGTCTAATGTTTGGATGACAACACCGCCTTGCTTGAATATGTCTACAACTTTTATTCCACCTAAAGTTCCGGTGTCATGCGCCTGGCCACCGCTTGTAGGATAGAAGTAAGTTTTGTTAAGGATGACATCATTGCCTATTATCTTTATGACTTCTGCTCTGAATTCGGTCTTCAGGTAATCGTCAAAATACAGTATGTCTGTGTTTTTTATGTCGCCCAGTGCAAGCTTGTCTTCTTTTGGTGCCTTTGTCTTGTGCGCGCTCTTCTCGTGCCTCTCTGTCACACGCATATAAAAATCATCAGGCACATCAACTTTCAATCCTCTTGACTTGAGCATCTCAGGACTTATGCCGTTTGAGTCATAGAGTTCTATCAGTTTTGAGGTAGTTATTTTTTTACCTGAAAGACCCTTGACTATCCTTTTGGATTTCTCTTTTGTTGCATAATATTTCTTCTTTTCGACATCCAATATCTCTTGTACTTCGTTAAGATTATCTGAGAGTTCAGGATACTGCGGTTTCAGGTACCTGGCGTGTCTCTTGCAGACGTCATTTAAGTCAATGTCCCAACTGTAATGGTCTATGAAATCAAGTGAACGGCGATACAGTGCGCGCAGGTTATAGCCCCCGCCAACGTTTGAAGGGAGTGCGCCGTCAGTCAATGCGACAAGAAGGGATCTCGTATGATCGCAGATCGAATAGATGCCTGATAACGGCAATATATTATCTTTTAATTCACCTACATCATAACCTGTCTTTTGCGCAATCAGTTTCCAGGTCTTGCTGATGTCGTCAACCTCGTCAAGGTTGAGGTATCCTGAATACGGCAAGAATCTCTTCAGCATATCCCGGTCGGGGTGCAGCCCTGACTTTTTATACAGGTGCGACACCACAGGACCAAAATTTGCCTCATAGCTTGTCTCAGTGCCGTGGGTGAACCATGCAGGACGTTCCTGACCCATGCCCATGTCCAATACCTTGATATCCAGGTCTTTCAGGTTGCCTTGGACGTCTCGCTCGTATTGCATGTAGACCTGGTTTCCAAGTTCAAGGCCGCGAGAGAAAAATTCAATTGACGGGCCGAAGTTTCCGCCGCCACCCCAGGCATCCTCATGGAACACCAGTTCTTCTTTAGGCAGCTTCATTCCTTTTGTCAGCCAGGTGAAGATGTCTCCGAAATATTTATCTTGATCATAATCTTTTGACGGGACAAATGCGTGCTGTCCTATCATTGTAAAACCGGTGTAATGACGACCTGTAATACCTACATTCTCTATGTCTGAGAAACGCATGCAGAACTGCGGTATGACAAGCGGGTTTGCAGGAGGTTTGATTTCACCGGAGACCACATACGGCTGGAAACCGGCAATGGACGCGATCGTGAAATCCATTGTAGGGTTCCATCTCGCAACTGACGGGTATCTCTTGATGGGTGTGTATCCTTTTTTTTCAAACATTTTTGAGAATTTTTGCCAGACCTGGATGTAATCCATCTTCTCTTTTGCGGGCGTGTCGCCTATGAACGAATAACCGCCGCAGCATTCAGGCTCGCCGCAGACAGTTCTCTCTGTAGCTGACCAGAAATAGTTGCCGCAATTAGAACACCTGTATCTATCTAATCCTAACTGCTTGAATGTGGTTGTGGGATAAAATCTGTCCGGTGTCTTCTGTGCATTTTGCCTTAATCGTTTTTTGATCTCTTTATCATCCATCATGATTACCTGAGTTATAATAGATATTATGCAGACAAGTTATTTAATGTTTTTGGAAATGAGTTTGTACCTAATATATATTTAAACTCAGAAAAACAAAAGATAAGTAAAGGGTATATCTATGGATGATACAGATATTAAAATACTTAACCCCTCTGTCAATTATGAAGATCAGACCAATGAAGATGGATTTGTTAATAGTGATACATTAATCAAGACTTATTTGCGTAAAAAAGAGAGCAAACAATATAACAAAACTATTGATGAGGACACATTCTATAAATATTTCAGTCTCATCATGGCATTCATATTCATGATAATCATACTCAATATCACTTTTGTCGCCTATAAATCTATCGACCCTGTTGCATTTGATAATTGTAAAAGTATCAAATCAGAAAATATAATTGATGTATTCTCCAGTGTGGATGATATCGATTCAGCCAAACATGCACTTATCAGATGGCGTCCTGAAAACTATACTTTTGAAAAATATAATATTGAAAACTGTGGCAGGAACGGAGTTTTTGCCTATTATTTTTCGGAGAATAATGATACATACATAGTCTGTGATGATGAAACAATACAATATGTTGAAACGATATGTAAAGAACCTAGATTTATGGGTCAACTTCTGATAAAGGTAATCACCTAATCTGTTTGAACTTTTAATTTCATTTATGATGCCTACAGATGCCCATGCGCATCATGGTCTTTCTAGGAAGTATGAACTCATCTTTTCCATGGTATGCAATGATTGCGAGCATTACAAAAGTTGCAATGAAAATTGCACTGATTATATTGGATGACAATGCACCTTGCCTTAAAGCAGTAAGGACTGTGGTTATATAGATTATAAGTACCATCCAGAAATATGAACGATAGAACCTGACATACAATGATTTTGACTCTGAAAGTATAGACAGTGGTTGTTTTAGACTAATTATCTCCTCTACCTTTTCAGGGTCCATCTGTCTTGTATTCAATATGGATGATATCTCATTCTCCATCTCACTTTCTTTCAGAGACCAGAACATGTAATATATGTATCTTCTTGCTTCTTTGAGCCAGAAGGTGATTACGAAAAATAATGATAAAGGTATCAGATAATATTCAATACCTGCATTTATCATCAATGATAAAGACAGAACCAATATACCCACACTCCACCCTGTAGAATTGTCAATACGGTCAATCTCTTTGTTCCTGTTGCTGACGTAACCTGTATAGAGTGAATCATAGAGCCTGATTGCAGAGTCATCTGTCAGCGGTATCTTAGACATAATAGATATGTTGTTGCCGGTCGTATATATGTGTTTTTGAAAGAAAAAAGAAAAATTATCTTTTCTGGATTATTGTCCTTGTAGGGAATGGTATGTCAATCTTGTGCTTCCTGAATTCTTTGTCGATTGCGGTGTTTACCTTGTCACGGATGGTCATCTTATCACTTGGATTTCGTACCCACATGATTATTGCAAAGTCAAGGCTTGATTCACCATGGTTGTCAAATCTTATGTTCGGTGCAGGATTGTCTAGTACTTCCTCAATTGATGTTGCGATACCTAACAGAACTTTTTTCACTTTGGCGACATCTGAACCGTAGGCTGCACCGATCATGATCTTTACCATCATCTTGTTATTTGGAGAATTATAGTTTATTATCTTGCTGTTTGCAATCGTACTGTTTGGGATTATGATCATGTTATTAAAAAAATTGCGTATCCTTGTGCTTCTTAACCCAATCTCATCAACTATACCTATTTCGCCACCATCTATCTCAATCCTGTCACCCTTCTTGAACGGTCGGTCGAAATATATAGAGATACCGCCGAACAGCTGTGATATCGCATCTTTTGCGGCAAAGGCTACTGCAAACCCTAAGACACCTGCTGACGCAAGGATCGGTGTTATGTCAAAACTCCAGACGGATTTCATGAGAATCATGAGACCTATAAAGATCAAGATGAGATTGGATATGCTTTTCAGTAAAGGAAGTATCTCGTCATCCATGTCACTGTGCGTCTTTGCTGTCATTTTTGTAAATATGTGCTCAAAAAATATCTTGTTGACCTTGATCGCTGCAAACATCCAGACAATAATCATGATTGAAAGCAAGATGTTATCAATTACTGTTAGGAATTTTCCTGATACGTACACTACTTCAAGCGCAGTATAAGTACCTGCAATAATCACTGTGTTGAATATCGGTTTTTTCAGAGCTGAGAGTATGAGGTCGTCAAAAGAAAATTTTGTCTTTGCCGTTATTCGCGTGAAAATCTTCTCGAATATGAAATTGATAATCAGTGCTATGACAAATGATGAAAAAAGGATGAATACTGCCGTGATTATTGAGGATTCAATCGCATCTGGCGATGTGCCGATCAAAATTGTGATATACTCAGTTAGGGTTTCATTCAAAGACATAAGATGTTATTCTCCGTATAGGTATTTATGTGTTTGGTTTTTTTGAGAAAGAATAATAAAAAAAGAAAAAAGTTAACTATTGATGTTTTTTATTATGGCCTTATGCGCCAATCTTGAACATCTTTGTTCCGCATACAGGGCAGATTCCCTTTGTTGCAGGTCTTCCGTTCTTCATTGTTACTTTCTCTGCGTCTTTCATTTCTCGTTTTTCTTTGCATTTCATACAATAAGCTTCTACCATAAGATATCACCTATCTGATAATGGTTTAGGGGTGTATATATATGTATAGGGGTTTTTGTGTGTATTTGGGCATCAGATTGAGATATTTATTAATAGGGGCATCAATTTAGAGTATGGTGACTATTGTTGATTATGCGCCTATGTTTGAAAATGCTGAAAAAACCTATGATGCATTCTTGACAGGTTACAGACTTGTCAAGCAGAATGGGATAGATGGAAAGGTTATTGATGGCGCGGTTTCGAAAATTATAGAAGGATGGACCTATGATGCTTTCAAGATACATCCAGATATCAGGAATACGCTTTTTGAACTTGAGGATAAGCTGTGTGAGATGCATGAAAAAGGATATCTCATATTTAAAGAAGGAGACCTGTCACCGTTTGATGCAGTGACCAAGAAAGAGTATTATGCGAAATTGTTTTCGTAATTAATTATTGATTATTTTAGATAAAATCAACATATTTTTTAATGAAAGCCAAGTCTCTTTTCTGTATGAATTTGCCGCTTTGGGTCCTAGGACTGTCATTTTTTAGAAGTTTCATTGCATCAACAATTTTTACCCATTTTATCTTGAAACCGTCTGATTTCTCTTTTTCTGTGAAAGATGGCGCTTTCATATCTCCGTACACTTCTGTGAGATAGCAATATGAGATCTGGAGCATATCATTGTCATCGCGGTATTCTATTATGATACCTATATCGCTTTTTATCTTGATGTTGCAGCCTGTCTCTTCCATCACTTCGCGTTTTAATGCTGTCTTTGTGTCTTCTCCCGGCTCAAGACCACCACCCGGAAGCTTGTGATAATTGTGTTTTAATACGAAAAGGAGAGCAATCTTGTTTTCATCGTTTATGACAATCGCTCTTGATGCCTTGCGAAGCCTGTATCTTTTTTCAGGATCAGAATTATTATCATATCCTAAATCCTCAAGACTTATCTCTCTTATCAGTTCCATAGAGATAGATTGGATTTTATGGTTTAAATGGTTTAGCAATTAATTAGGAGGGATTTAAAAGTAAATTTAATAATTTTCAGGTGCATATATATTGTATGGAGACAGATAACAACTTCTATAAAGTATTTGGATACAAACCCCCTAGAATAGGAATGCTGCATCTTTCAGAAAAATATACAGGAAAAGACCCTGCACCCAAAGCACTCGAAGAACTTGAGATATATGAACAAGGAGGATTTGATGTCATTATCGTTGAGAATTATCATGGATCAACTGATGGTGTTGAAAAAGTGCTTCAAGCTATTCAAGAGCGAGGAACAGAAATTACTGTAGGGATTAATATCTTACCTAATGAATATAAAAATGCTTTTGAATTGGCTGAAAAATATGATGCAAAATTCATCCAATTAGATTATGTGGCTGGAAAATATCAATCAGACATAGAACTTAATGTACCCTTTTATGAAGAATGCAGAGAGAGACACAAAGATATTGCGGTCTTAGGCGGTGTGTGGCCAAAATATTATGAATCAATCATAAATACTGAAGAACAGCTTATATCAGATCTTAAAGATGCAATGAAACTGGCGGATGCAATCGTTGTTACTGGTTCAGGCACAGGAATGGAAACTCCGATTGAAAAGATTCAAAAATTTAGAGAAATCATTGATGATTTTCCACTTATTGTCGGCGCAGGCGTTACACCAGAAAATGCACCCCAACAGCTATATAATACATAGGGTGTCATTGTCGGACTCTCGCTGAAATCAAATAATGATATATCCACGATGGTAGAACTCTTACTAATTCAGGACTTTGTAGAAAGTTCAAAAGAGACAATAAATGCTAATTATGTGTTCAATGTCATAAACCATAAATTCGAAGAAATATCAAATCTATGGAAAAGATCTGATGGATTTTTCAGTCATTATGGTGTACCAATAAAGGATATAACTAATATTGAGATAGAAGCAGCCTGTGATAATCTTGTAGAACATGGATTTCTTGAAACAATACCAAACGAATTCAACCCAGAATTAAAATATTACAGAAAAAAGATATAAGGTTTTAAATTATCATTTCTATTTATCTTCCAGTTCGACACCGACTATCTGGGATGCGCCCTTCTGCATCGACACACCATAAACCCTGAATGCGTTGTGGACCAGTACGTCGTTGTGCGATATAACCAAGAATTGTGAGTTACCAGCATATTCTTTTATCAGCTCACCTATAGTCCCTGAATTTTTCTTGTCAAGGGCGGCATCAATCTCGTCAAGGATGTAGAACGGTGCGGGACTGAACTTCTGGAGCGCGAACAGGAATGCGGTTGCGGCCATGGTCTTCTCACCGCCTGAAAGCGAGTCGATGCTCAATAGTTTCTTGTCTTTGGGCTCTGCCTCGATTATCAGACCGGACTCTATGTCTTTCGGGTCTTCAAGGCGCAGGTTGGCTTTACCGTCTGTCAGGTCGGCATAGACACCCGTGAAATCTTCTGCAACTTTTTCAAATGCAACCCGGAATATGTCCCGGCGTTTGTTCTCGATGTCCTCGATCATAGATATTATTGATTTTCTCTCGTCAGCAAGTTTTTCTACCTTCTCGTTGAAATCATCAAAGTCCTGGGCAAATATGTTATATTCTTCAATCGCTTTCTGGTTGACGGGACCCAGTGCGCGCATCTCACGGTCAATCTTTCTCAAACCCATCTGAAGCTTTTCAGGGTCGTCCTTTTTCAGGTCGGTCCGGTCCTTGTATTTTTCATAAGCAATTAGAAGATTTTCAAGTTCTGCCTCAAGCCGTGCTTTTCGTATCCGTAAATCTTCAATTTCTTGTTGAAGCATGATGTTCTGCTCATAGATTGTCTTTCGGTTCTCTTTAATCTTTGATATCTTCTCTTTCAAGTCTTGGCGTTTTTTCTCTAAATTCTGAATATCATCAGAACTTGTATCCATATCTTTTTTCTTGTTGTCTAAAGCCAGATTTAAGTCGCCAATCTCTTCTTTGAGCATGCGTATCTCAACTTCAGCATTGCTTTTTTCTTTTTCGTAGTCAAGGATTGCAGACATATCTGCT
>DAOVVY010000131.1 GCA_030636885.1 Candidatus Nanohaloarchaea archaeon | reverse complement strand
TTATTGACAGTGTTTACGTTTCATCTTGCGTGGAGCTTTTTCCTTATGTATCTTGACGGCGAATGGAATGGTGTTAAAGGTCTTTCACTATCGCAGATATGGTTCATAGTGAAACCTGCTGGAACAATTGAATTTGTGAATAGTATAGGTATGTATAGTGAGAATATATCTAAATTGGCAGAGTCTTGGTATAGTATGAGAGGTGGTGGTATAGATAATTAGGCACTATGGAGATTAGTTGTTTTCAAACAAAGTTAGGCACTATGGAGATTAGTTAGTTTCAACTAAAGTTAGGCACTATGGAGATTAGTTGTATTTGAGGTAAAGATAAAAATTTTATAGAGGTGTAAAAATGACAAAGATAACATTAGCAATTCCTGAAGGTAAGGAATTCAAGAAGCAGCTGGAACAGGAACTTGCATTATCAAAGAATATTAAGGATAAGGCTAATAGGGAAAGCATCAAGAAAGGGTTAGGTAAGATATTGGCTAATTATTCTGATAAGAAAGTGTTTTTATGGGACGGCACCAAATTGACAATCTATGGTTATTATCTTAAGGAATTCATATATCAATGTGGGAAAGATTTTGTGATACCTACTGATAATATACTTAAGAACAGATATTTGATGATGACAATGGACGCTAATAATTGTTCAATCGGGATGTTAAGTGGCAAGAAACTTATCATGTTGTGGGACAAGGATTCTTTTGTTCCAAGGAAACATGACAAAGGGGGTCAGAGCCAGAGAAGGTTTGAGCGTGCAAGACAGGAAGCGCTAAAGGAATGGATGAAAAAAGTTGCAAAGAAGATGCAGAATATAGTTTACAGTGGCTAAATATTATGGCAAACAATAAGACATGGGATTTATATTATGCTTTTTATAATAGATTTATTCTTCATGATAATATATTAAAGAAAGGCGGTACGAAGTATCAGTATGCGCAGAAATTGAAAGATGTTGCGAGCCGTCCTACAATTGAGAAGTTTCTGGACATGATCATATCATACAGATTGTTGATAAGTGATAGTGGACTGCCTGATGTTTATGTTGTTAAATCAAAAAATTTTAAAAGAGCTGTTGAAAGTGATGAGACATACCAGAACGTGCGTGAAGTTGTTGAATGGAACGGTACATTGATTATTGAGTGAAAAGATGGGGTTGCTTGGATTTGAACCAAGGTCTCAAAATCCTTGTGGATTATGTGTTGTTACCAGACTGCAACTACAACCCCATTATTAATGTTTAACAAACCTTTGCATATCACAAATCTGGCAATGTTCTGATACGGTTATTTTTCCGCCTTTGATTGGTGAATAATCAGATGCATTTGGTATGTCTGGTTTCCATTCGTGGATGTTTAGTTTCATGCAATTTTCAGCTTTTTTTAACCATTCTGTAAGACATTTATGAGAACAGAAATGATATGTTTTTGTAAAATATTCTGCATTATTACATTTTTCACAATGTTTTTCTTCATATATCCATGTAAGTTTAAGATTAAAAATTTCAATGTTTTTACAGTTTTGGCATGTAATCATCTTGAACATAATATTGTATTTTTTTGAAACTATATAAATTTATGGATTTTTTTGTTTTTTAAGATTTTTTCTCCTCGACGACTTTTTTTTCTCGACGGAAAAGTTGTTTGCATAATATTTATATACTATAATCGTCGTAATGCCTGCAAAGTTAATATTAAGACAATCCTGGATGGATTTGTTTTAGATATATTATATGGAAGATAAAAAAATAAAAAACAAAAAAGGGTGATTTAATAAACAAAAATGGCAAATAAAACAGTAAAGAATGGAAAATTCTGGATAGCTGGCGCATTTGTGGTTGTTATTGCGGTGCTATTTGGTGGGTTTGCATATCTTGGTTCTATTGAACAGGCAGCTATAGGCGAAGTGCCTCTTGCTCCAGTGGAATCAGAGACAGGCGTATCAGCAGAATTATTCGGAAAATCGGCGTCATTGTCGTTAGCGGCATTTGATATCGAACAGGACACATCAACACAAGTGAACACTACTTACTACTTTTGGATCAACGAAGTATACGGTGGAAGTTCAACAACTGGCGCATCTTCAAGAGTATCAATGACAGACTCATCTGTTGGCGACACTGTTAAAGTAATTGCGTTCGATGCAACTTACCCATACGGTACAATTATGGAAAAGCTTGTTGAGAAACAGTCCGGCGATCTTTGGAACCTTGAAGTAAGTAAAGGTGCAACATCATACAATTTGACTCTGTATGACGAAGACAATGACGCTATTGCAACAAATGTGACTATTGGGGCAACCAATTACATTGCTGACAAGTTAAGGATCAAGAATGAAGATGACAAGTCTGCGTTCAATCTTTGCGCTATAGGTTTCGGCACCGTATCTGGTTCAAACATAAGTGATGTTAAAGTTAGTGGTCTGACTCAATCAGCAGCTATACCTAAAAGATACAAAGATACAGTAGATTACATCTTTGAATTTGATGGTAAGTTTTTGAATGACGACGATTCAAGATTTGACACAGGAGCGATAACAATCGTACCTGATGGTGATAACCTAGCTGAGACTTTGAGTATATATATGGCTGATTGTGCTCCTTATATAACTGTGACAAATGAACTTGCAGAAGGAATACAGACAGACGCTTTAAATCCGGCTGAAACTGGTCTTGACGACGAATCTAAAGATGTTCTTATTATATAAGGACGTTTTTTAATTTTTTTTTTCTTTTAATTTTTAGAAATGTTTAT
>DAOVVY010000132.1 GCA_030636885.1 Candidatus Nanohaloarchaea archaeon | reverse complement strand
GAGATACGATTATATTTGACAGTGAAGATGTTAATCCGCTATTCCTCATAATCCTTGATAAATATGCGCGAATGAGTGGTGATGTCAGTTTTGAGAAAGGTCTACGAGAGAGGATAATTACCATAATCCGCAAACTTAAGCTTAAAGATGGACTTGTAAAGCCTGTGAGTAAAGTCAGTGTCCTTGATCCTGATTTTTATGATGACACACGAATTGAACTGCAATCATTATGGATTGAGGCGTTAAGGATATATCACCCGTCAAAATGTAGGATTATGAACGAGGCGCTTGATGTTTATTTCTGGGATAACAGGTCTAAATTTTTAAAAGATAGTTTTAAAGAGGATGCAGTCAAAAGTGCAAATGTATTGATGCCAGTTTTCTTTGAACAGATCAGGGAAATAAAAAGAGACACAGTCCTCAAGAAGATCAGGCAGGAATTCGTGAGTGCGCACGGAGTCAGGACGCGGGGTATCTTCGACCCAGATTTTAAGGCAGGTACTGCACATTCTGGTGGTGCAAGGTCTTTTGCGACCGGGATGGCGGCTTGTTCATATTTTAAAAGTTCTGATATTGCAACAGGTCTTAAATTAATACAGATTTTGTCAAGGCAGATGTTCAATTATAATCTAGGAGTCTTTGAAAAAAGTATTAATTCGGCAGATGGAACGCCTCTAGGTGACTTGAATTCATATGGTACATCATCGCTTTTTGTGCATGCGGTTGATTCTGGGATATTTGGAATAAAGGCAGAATTGCATCAAGATGAACTTATGATTGCACCGAAATTGATTACGGGTTGGATGGAATATGAACGGTTCGGTAAACAGATAGGTAACCATGTTATGCATATTAAGGTAGACAGGAGTCATGATAAATTTGTTGATATAATTGTTAATTTTGATTGTCGTCCGGAGTTGAAAGTCAATATCTTGTTGCCGGATGAGATTGAATTCATTGAGATTAATAAGGTTAAGTATGAAGGTAATAAGGTCACTATACATCCTGGAAAAAATAATCGGATCTGGGCGTATTATAAGAAAGGTTGACGTATGCTGTTCAGATAGACAGGTTTTATTATGAAAAATAAAGTATCGGAACTGTTGAGGACCAGCAGAGAGGTCATAAAAGATTGTTCTTTTGAAAATGGTGCGATTGTCGCTTCAAATTCCACAAGACCATACTTCCCTAAAGAAGCGAATAATTATAAGCTTGTCTGGCCAAGGGATGCAGCATACATATCCATTGCGGCAGACATACTCGGATTGGACATCTCTGAAAAATTTTTTGAGTGGTGCATGAGGGTTGAAGGCTGGGAAGAGACAGGTCTGTTCTACCAGAATTATTTTATTGACGGCAGAAAAAATTCAGATAATTTTCAACCTGACCAGACCGGAAGTGTTCTGATAGCAATACATGACCATTATAAAGATAACAAGAAAGAATGCTATAAATTTGAGAGACTCATCAGGAATTCGGCAGAGGGTCTATGCAATATATGGGACAAGGATCATTTTAATGTATTGACACAGAACCTATGGGAAGACAGGTTCTGCTTTCCTGACCTCAACGGTAATTTCACATATTCTCTAGCCATATGCCATAAAGGACTGTCTCTAGCAAATGAGCTTATCCCAGATAAAAGATGGTCAAGGATTTCAGATGAGATGAAAAACCTTCTGTTGAAACATTTCAAGAAACATTTCTATTGCGCTTTCGGAAAGATTGAAGATGAAAGTATGGATGCATCATTGCTGGGTCTTGTATGGCCTTCCCAGATATTGAATGCGGATGACATGAGAATAAAAAGAACAATAGATCTCATTGAAAAAAGACTGGTAAGATATAATGGCATCTACAGGTATGAGAATGACGAATATGACGGTTGGATGTATAATGGACATATCCACAGAAAAAAAGGTGCAGGCTATTGGCCACTCCTTAATTTCTGGATGACCATATATTATCAGGAACTCGACAATAAAGAAAAGGCATTGAAATATTACAATAAAGTCCTCAATGACCTGAAATATAGAAAATTCATCCCTGAACAGATATTTGATAATGAGATTCAAGTAGCAGTCTCTCCTCTTTGCTGGGCGCATTCCATGTTTGTCATCGCTTCAAAGAAGTTTGGGTATCTATAGGTGCTCAAAACATCAAATTTATTAAATTGCACTTGTCATTATCTCTTGATGGATATTGACGATAGAGTATATGGGATGACAACAATTACTGAACCTGTCTTGATTGAACTGATCAATTCTAAACCAGTCCAGAGACTCAAAGGTATACATCAGTTGGGCGCTTCTCAATATGCAATTCGAGGTGAAAGTGTAACAAGATACGATCACTCGGTAGGTGTGATGATACTGCTCTCAAAACTTGGTGCATCAACTGAGGAGCAGATTGCGGGACTGCTTCATGATACACCGCATACTGCATTCTCACATGTCATTGATTTCGTGTTCAAAGAAAATAATCATAATCAAGAATTTCATGAAAAGTTCTATGAAAAGATAATACTTCAATCTGAGATACCTCGCATACTGAAAAAATATGATTTTGATGTCAATCGGATCTTAGATGATTCTAACTTTCCGTTATTGGAGAGGAACTTGCCGGACCTGTGCGCAGACAGGATTGATTACACATTACGAGATATGACTGCATATTATGGGTTCAGTGATAAGATTAATCGGTATGTATCCAGTTTTATTGTTTATGATGATGAGATTATTGTCAAT
>DAOVVY010000129.1 GCA_030636885.1 Candidatus Nanohaloarchaea archaeon | reverse complement strand
GGTACTGAAAGCGCATGTAAGATTGCATATAAATACAGAGGTGAAGACAATGCCTGAAAAGACAATCAAACTTAAGCACGGTGATGGCGGCACACCAATGTCAGACCTGATATCAGGCATAAGGCAATCCCTTGAATTCACTGGCGACTGGAAAGGAACACTTGACGACGGCGCGTATCTTAAGGCAGGCGACAAGTATCTGGTTTTCACATCAGACTCATACATCCAGAGCCCATACTTTTTCCCGGGCGGAAACATTGGGAAACTCGCAGTCACAGGAACAGTCAACGACCTTGCAGTCATGGGCGCAGAACCCCTCGCGCTGACATTATCGATTGTTATTGAAGAAGGATTCAAGAGAGAGCACCTTGAAACGATAATTGACTCTGTGAACACATTATCAAAAAAACTGAAAGTCCCGATAGTTACAGGCGACACCAAAGTCATGCCGAAAGGACAGCTTGACGGCATAGTCATAAACACCGCAGGCATCGGCACCACAAAAGATATCATAAGAAATGAGAACATTGCACCAACTGACAAAGTGATAGTCACAGGCACAGTCGGGGACCATGGTGGCGCAATCCTTGCAACAAGATTCGATTACAGGACTGACTTAGTATCCGACTGCAGACCAGTACTTGACATCATGCGACTACTTAAAGGAAAAATCAAATCCGCAAAAGATCCTACAAGAGGTGGTATCGCATCCTGCCTCAACGAACTTGCAGACAAGGCACAAGTAAGGATCACAATCGATGAAGAAAGTATACCCATAAGAAAAGAGACGCGCGCAATATGCAACATCTTAGGCATTGACCCGTTGACTTTGGCCTGTGAAGGTCGCGCACTACTCATAGTTTCAGAAGATGACGAAAAAGAAGTCTTAGAATTATTGAAGAAAGACCTGTGCCCCGATGCAATAACTATAGGTACAGTCAGCAATGGAAAAAAAGTCATCCTAAAGACAAAGATAGGTGAAAGATTTCTTGACAACCCAGGCGGAACAGGCGTGCCTAGGATTTGTTGATAATACAACATAATCTCAAACAATTCATAAAATCTTTATCTTTCAATCAATTTCTTTTCAAATTCACAAGATTCAAAAATTTCCCTAACATAATTTACAATTTTATCAACATCAAATTGTTTACAAGAGAATATATCAAGGTATAATGCCTTTTTAGCTGGATATGTATGGATGCTGATATGACTATCGCTTATTATGACAAATCCGGTTACACCACTTTCTTCTTTTTCTTCGTGTTCATAATATAATACTTTTGGTTTTGTTATTGCTTTCATCTCAGAAATTCTTACTAACTCCAAAAGAAAGCTTTCGATAAAACTTGTATCTGAGAGTTTTTCCATATTTTTACAACACTTTAAATCCAAAATTAAATGTTTTCCTTCATTCATAGTTATGACTCCTTTATTTTAATCCATATTCAAAACAGACCCAATCTGCCCGAAACTGATACCACCCTCACCAGCAGGCACCTTTGAATTGACAAGCACTCCTTTCTTAATCATGTATCCTGTAACATACCGATTATAAGCCACCCCACCTGAAAAGACAATTGGCAAGTCACCAGATAAAGATTCAGCAATCAGATACAATCCCCAAGAAACATAATCAAACACAGTTGCAGCAAGCCGTGATTTATCTTTATCTCGATTTTCCCACAAAAATTCAAAAAGTATTGTAGTATTAAGTACTATAATCCCATATTTTTCTTCAATCACAGGCTCAAGCCCATAAGGAGTTGCACCAGAGACAGAACTTTCAAGAGATACTGCAGGCTCGCCAGAATAAGTCCTTGTATCACAGACACCAAGAAGTGCAGATGCAGCATCAAAGATACGCCCGCAACTTGTAGTCTTCAAGACATTGAAATCCTGATCAATCTGTTTATTCCAAATGACCGCAGAACTGCCAAACATATCTGAAATTTCAGAATCAGTTAAAAATCGCGACAAGATACCAAACAGCATTTTTTTAGGCTCTCTGATTGCCGATTCACCACCGACAAGCATCTGTTCCCCTAAATGCCCGACACGTTTATAGTCACCATCTTTGACAACAAATACCTCACCACCCCACAAAGCGTCATCAAGACCATATCCGGAACCATCACAGGTTATGCCGACAAAAGACGAGAGTCCCTGTTCAAGCCCGACCGAATAAGCATGAGCCACATGATGCTGAACCGGAACCACCTTAGCACCAAGCCGTAAACCCAATTCTGAAGCATACTTTGTAGAATAATAATCAGGATGCATATCACAGATGACAATAGACGGTCTTGATTTAGTAACCTTCAAGAAAAACTCAATATTTTTCTCCCAGACAGAAGCAGCCTTGGCATTTGAAAGATCACCCATGTGTTGCGAAACAAAAACCTTTCCATCCTTATATATCGAGAATGTATTTGACTCATCAGCACCTAAAGCGATAATCTCAATATCCTTTTTGACTCCGACATCAATAGATTTAGGTGCAAATCCGCGCGAACGCCGAAGAAACATACTTTTATCATCAATAACTTTAACGACAGAGTCATCAACTCTATTGACTATCTTCCTATCATCAGAGAGTTCAAGGCGCACAATAGACTGAGATTCTGTATTTATGGGCTCGCCAGGAAAGTTGCAGGATGTCATGACAATGAATCCCTCCGACATATCTAAAATTAGATAATGCAATGCTGAATAAGGCAACATGACACCGATACTGTCAAGTGGCGAGACCTCTGAAAAACTATCCTTATCCTTCTTTTCAAGGACAACGAT
>DAOVVY010000101.1 GCA_030636885.1 Candidatus Nanohaloarchaea archaeon | reverse complement strand
TGCACTTGAATCAAAAGACATGACAACGAAAATATTTGATGCAGGCGACATCATGCCTGTGCATGGAAATGCAGAAAAGACCTTGCAGAGACTGACAGAGACAGTAGCCGACATATTCTCAGATAACAGAAACATAATACCTATACTCTTGGGTGGTGAACATACCGGTACCTTAGGTTCTGTAAAAGCGCTGAAAAAGATATACCCAGACCTGCAAGTGATATCATTTGACGCCCATTACGACCTTAAAGACACAGTTGAAGACGAAAAACTATCCCACGCAACCGTCATGAGACGCATCCACGACCTTAAGATCCCAATAACAATACTAGGCGCAAGGACCGGTTCAGAGGAAGAGATCACATTTTCAGAAAAGATAAACACCGACATGCTGAAGATAGATTTCAATAGACCGATATACTTATCTCTTGACATAGACTTCTTCGACCCGTCATCCGCACCTGGAGTCGGCGACCCGGAGACTGGCGGTTTCTTTTACGAGAATTTCAGAGCGATCCTTGAAGAATTATCGAAAGGTAAAATAGTGGGCGCAGACATAATGGAAGTGAATCCTATGATTGAAAGCAACATAACCCCAAGCATTGCAGCGAGATGTCTCCTCGATATCTTAGAAATACTAGACAAAGACTGATAACGTTTAAAAAGATTTCTCATTAATTAATCTTGTTATTTTTATTTTGTTCAATATGGACCAGTGGCCTAGCCTGGTTAAGGCGCACGGCTGATAACCGTGAAATCGTGAGTTCAAACCTCATCTGGTCCATTTTTTTCTTTTCTTATACACAAGAACCAGATATACAATATCTAAATCAAACATATATACACACAGACAATAAAATATATACCATGAGACACCTTACTCACAAAAAAATCATATCATCTATATCAATCCTAGCATTCCTAATTCTCCTCAGCACCACACAGACCTACGCATACGACACCTGGACAACATACCAAAATGACATAAGGCATGTAAGCGCAGTCACAGACCCAGAATTCTCAAACGCATCATCTGAGATAAAGCTCCGTTGGCGATACACCATAGGTCTCCAGGTAGATTCGTCACCTGCCATCGCAGATGTCGACAATGACGGAAGACTCGAGATAATAATCGGCTCTTTTGACGGACACCTATACGTCTTCGACAGCGAGAACGGAAACATACCATGGAAATACAAGACTGAAGGAGGTATCATCTCATCCCCAACAATTGCAGACATAAACAATGATTCCCAACTAGACATCCTGTTCGGTTCAGACGACACCTACATCTATGCCTTAAACGGCAACAATGGAACCCTTATCTGGAGATTCAAGACAGGAAACCTTGTCCATTCATCCCCCGCAGTGACAGACATAGACAACGACGGTACACTTGAAATAGCCATAGGTTCAGGTGACGGATACTTGTATCTCCTTGATGCGGAAGACGGTTCAGAGATCTGGAAAAATGATATAGGTCCAATCTTCTTATCATCACCCGCAATCACAGACATAAATGAAGACAACATAGACGATATAATTATAGGCACTGGTAATGGAAACATGCTAGCCCTTGAAGGCACAGATGGAAACATGATATGGAACTACACAACAGATGACGTAATCTTAGGTTCAGCAGCAATTGCAGACATTGACAATGACAATGACCTTGAGATCATATTCGGTTCAACTGATTTCAATATCTACGCCCTTGACGCAAAAACAGGTATCCTTGAATGGTCTAAAGAGACAGAAGACCGAGTTATCTCAACACCTGCCATATATGACATCAACAATGACAACACAACAGAGATTGCGATAGGTTCATCAGACACGTACCTATACATACTTAACGGCTCTGACGGTGAAATATTAAAGGCATACACGACAGAAGATGAGATCATATCATCACCGGTAATAGTAGATATAGACAACGACACCCACATGGACATCATTGTAGGCTCAAACGACAGATCAATATATGCAATCAACCATAACGGTACTGAAATCTGGTCTTTTGCCACAGAAGGAAAGATAGTCGCACCCCCGGTAGTTCTAGACATTGACTATGACGGTTTCCTTGACATAATTTTCGGATCCTACGACGGCAAGATATATGTGCTGTCCACAAACCCGGATACGGAAACACTTTACCTTGAAGATGAAGAAAATACAGATGATACACAAATATCAACAGATAATGAAGAGGGTCTAGCCACCACAGCACCATCACAATTAATAGACAGCCAAAAAGAAACAGATACTAACAACATAACAACAGACGCAGATGATACCAAAAATGATTACAATGAATCAATCAATACCATAATAGACAACATAACAGCATCAAAAGATATCAAGACCGAAAACGACACAACTAAAAAGACAGACATATTGACTTATACAAAATATATTATCATACTTCTGATCCTGATCGCATTAGTATTTATCACATACAAGATATACAGAAGAAGAACAGACATAGATTCCCTTCTTAAACGATAAAAAAAATAAAAGATACATAGAAAAATAAATAAAAGACTGAATTCAATCTTTCTTTTTCTTCTTATCCTTCTCAAACTCTTCATAATCCGCATATACTTTGCTCAAGAATGAGTTTTTATCTTTTTTACTATCATCTTTAGCTACTGGCAGTTCTTCTATTTGTTCCTCACTCTTCCCAATAGACATATCCTCTGAACCATCATATTCATCCTCTGCTAATCCCTCACGACCCTTCCAGAAATCATCATCAGACACCCTCGGATTATATCCTTTAGATTCAGTTTTGTTCATATCATCTTTTCTGTCTTTCTTCCCATCTTTTCCTTTATTAGATTCAGACATTAACTTACCAATATATTTTATGGGTGCAATAACAATAACTCCTAAAAACTTCAAAAATTTAATTGTAACCTCACCGATAAACGCAAAGATCCGTACTGGAAGAAATGCAGCCTTGCCTGTTGTCTTCAAAAGACCATAGACCATTGTCAACAAAGAATACACCCCATACACAATCACAGCAAGGACTGCAAAAGTAATGCTTGATTGGATACCCGGTTCTACAAGACCCGATACCTTAAGGATATCATTTATGATAAAAGGAAACAGTGCACCGATAACCGCAGCGATACCTAAACCAAAAATAAGTTTAGTGATCTTGATAGCGACTATTACAACAATAATAAAAAGAAGGATTAGATATACTGAATAATCACCGAATGATGAAAATATTGCTGCAAGATCAGCCATGATAAACAACCTCAAATACCCGGACTGTTAAGGACATCTGCCTTTAAGATACCGGTACCTTGAATATATATGACACCATCATCAATCCAGAAGTCACCATCAAAAGATCTTATATCCATATCCCCTGTATTTTTCTGATATACAAGATTACCGCTTTCAGCAGAAACATTTATGATTCCGTATACATCTTTGAGACCAAAAGACTTACCAGACATGCCGGATATAGCTATACTATCAACAGAAAGATTCTCGATAACTACAGGAATCTCTTTTTTTGAAATAATTGGATTAGATGAATCTTTAAGAGTAAAACTGGACACTTTTCCATATAGGGTTGTCTTCTCAG
>DAOVVY010000118.1 GCA_030636885.1 Candidatus Nanohaloarchaea archaeon | reverse complement strand
GTAATTGTTCCTGTCAGGATTCCTGCAATTGAGAATAATAGTATAAATTCAAGCATTTAATTAATTTGGTTGAATGTGTGGGTTATAAGTTGGTAAACACCTTGGTGGGTGACTTTTGGGAGTTAGTATTGTTTTAAGTTGTGAGTTGATGAGAAACATTAAGTTATTGTATTTTTGAAATTAAAGAAAAAAGAGTATAATATGAAACTTTAGTTATATGTTTTAATTTGTGGTGCATATGGTGGTTCTTTATCTATTATTTTTTTAACTGTTTGGGTATAGTCACCATATGTGCATTCATTTTTTATTTGTCGTATCATTCTTTGAATATCACTTTTAATATTACGAATATTTTCAATATAATTTTCCATGAAAGTAAACAGAGGTATTTAATTTTATAAAGGTTACTGTTGGTGTATTTGTTAGTTTTTTTGGATGTCTTCTTGTATATATTTTCCTAAAATCTTTTAAATTTCAGCATCTTTTCCCAAATTCAGGACCGTAAGCATGGCTGTCTTTTCCGTCATCGGTGCTTATCGCTTTGATAAGTTTATCAACGGCGGTTTTTGCAGTCTTTGCGAACTGTATCTTTACAAGTTTTTTTGAGTCCAAATAACTGTCTTTATCAAGAAGCAGTCTTATCTTGTTTGCGATTTCTCCTGAATTTTCCATGACGATGATCGGTTTGCCTTGGTGGTACGCATTTGTGATCTCGCTTAAAGTTCCCACACCGCCACCTACACAGATGATTCCATCACAGGAATTTATCAGTATGGGTATCCTGCCATTTTCACCCATGCCAGTATTTATCTTGATATCGATATGTTTTCCTAGGTATGTATACTTTTTGTAATCATTTTGTGCTATGATACCTATAGTTGTACCTTTTTCATTCTTGCAACCTTTCATTGCATATTCCATTATACCTGTGCTTCCACCTGTAAACAGTACTGCATCATTTTTCGCGATTTCTTTGCCAATCTCTTCGGCAAGAAGGTATGAAGTTTCAGGCAAGTTGTTTGTCCAGGAACCCATAACACCAATCTGCAGTCTGTGTTTTTCCATAGGTGGTCATCTCGTTATTGTTATTTATTTTTTGTAGCTATTTTAAATATCTAATTTGTCATCATCATGTGCCTGGTTATACCTGTTCCAAACTGTCCTGAATCTTTTTGAGTCTTTAATCAGTTCATCAAATGATCCTTGCGCAATCACTTTTCCGTTATGGAAAAAGTATATCATGTCAAACATGGGCAGGAGATGAAGCCTGTGGATTGATGATATTATTGTCCTGTCGCGGAATTCACTGAATATGTTTCTGTATATGTCAATCTCGTTCTTTGAGTCCACACTGCTTGTCGGTTCGTCAAGTAATATGATTGATTTGTCTTTGCAGGCCATAAGACCTCGTGCCAGGGCTAGGCGCTGTTTCTCGCCACCGCTCAGATTGACGCCTTTCTCGACGATTGATGAGTCCAGTTTCTGTGGCAGGCGCGCAATGACATCTGTGAAACGTGCCATGTCTGTGTATTTCTTGATCTCGTCTGCGCTATGGGTTACGCCCATCGTTATGTTCTCTCTTATGGTCGTCGAGAATATTTCTGGGTCCTGCGGGATGAGTGCGATTGATGAGCTTATGTCTTTGAAACCGTTTTCAAGGTGCATTCTGTCAACTGATAAGTCTACATGGGATGGTCTGTATAATTGCCGTATGATCTTCAGTAATGTGGTCTTTCCGCTACCGCTCTCGCCTATGAGCGCTATCCTTTTTCCGTTTTCAATTGATAGTGAGATGTTATCAAGATGCTGGTCGCAACCCTCTTTATTGTGGTATGAGAATGACAGGTTCTTTATTTTTAATTCTTTCCAGTCTTTTTTGATCAGTTTGATCTCATGCACCTTTATCTTTTCAAATTCGTCTGAGATCTCCTCAGCATTCATGACGGCGGTCCGTTCACGGACTATATCACCGTAGCGGTAGGCGAACCTGAAGAATAGCTGGTTTATCTTGTTCATATAGCCGTAAAGTGCGAAGAGACTGCCCACAAGCACTGTCGTGCCTGATCTTAGGCTGAAGTATATGTATGTTGCAAGGACTAAGAATTTCATCAGTGATGTGCAGAAGGATACTAGGAACCATTTGATCTCGTTCAGTTTATGGTTGGCTACGAAAAGTCTGAAAGGTGCCATGATGCTCTTGAATACTGATTTTGAGATCAGGTTTTCAGTTCTTAAGATTATTACTGTCGTTATGTTGCTTATGGTGTCATATATCTTTGCGGATATCTTGTTCTCTGCATGGTTCAGCCTTATGTATTGTCTTATGAGTCTCTTGTCAAATTGGATTATTATGTTCAGCGTTATTATGACTATGAAAAGCACGATGTAGCTTGAATGGAGATTGAAGTATACTAAGGCTATGTATGAGCCGATAAATTTGACTATCGTGTCTATCACTTCATAGGTGTTTGAGGAATACCTGTACAGTGCGCTTGTGGCCTTATCTACCTTGTCTATCGTGTCGCCTGAATGGTGGTCTGTGTGCCATTTTGCGGGTAATGACATCGTGCCGTCAAGCAGGTATCTTTTGTAGTTTGCACGAACCTTGAATGCGTTTGAGAATTCCAGGACTCGGGCAGGACCGTGGAACAGCCAGAACAGGATCGATAGTACTACGAAAAGCGATATGTAAGATAAGATAATGTATAAATTATCTGCGGTCAAGCCCTCGGTCTGTATGGTGTTCAGTATCTTTGCGATGATCAATGGTTCAATCAGGTTCAGTATGTTAGCTATCATGAACATCGTAAAGTAGATAATGACATTTTTCCTGTTGCCTTTTGAGTATTTCCACATGGTGCGTGTGAGGTATATCACCGGGTTGTCTCTTAACGCCATATCCTATACTTTGCATTTTGGTTTAAATATATTTGTGTGCTGTTTTTTACGGTTTTCAGCAAAATTAATTTAAAACTATCTTACCCTGTTTATATCAAGTGATAATTATGATGCCAGGAATGAATCCGAAACAGATGAAAAACATGATGAAGCAGATAGGTATGCAGATGGTCGAGATTGATGCTTCTGGAGTTGTTATCAAATGCGCAG
>DAOVVY010000026.1 GCA_030636885.1 Candidatus Nanohaloarchaea archaeon | reverse complement strand
ATTGAGTCTAAAGTACCAGTTGGTGGTGTTCTTGTAGGTAAGATATCTCCATTAAGATTCCTTGGTATTGCTAAAGAGATTAAGATGGGTCTTCAGAATTTTAGAGATAATTCACTTACTGTATCAAACGGTAATCAAGGTATTGTTGAAAAAGTAGTACTTACTTCTGATTCTGAGGGTAATAAGATATTATCTGTAGTTGTCCGAGATACAAAAACACCTGAAGTTGGTGATAAGATGGCTACAAGACATGGTCAAAAAGGTGTTATTGGTCTTGTTGTTCCTGAAGAGGATTTACCATTTACGGCAGACGGTATTGTGCCTGATATAGTTGTAAATCCACATGCTATGCCTTCTCGTATGACTGTGGGTCAGCTTTTAGAGATTGTGGCTGGTAAAGTTGGTGCTCTTTCTGCTGAAAGAATTAATGGTACGGTTTTCCGAGGTAAAGAAGAACCTATAAGATCTTCATTGAAATCTCTTGGATTTAGAGATGATGGTAAAGAGACATTATATAATGGTATAACTGGAGAACAGATGGAAGTACCTATACTTATGGGTATAACATATTATTATAGGCTTTATCACTTGGTGTCAAAGAAAATCCATGCAAGGTCTAAAGGTCCTGTTGCATTGATGACAAAACAGCCGACTGAGGGTCGATCAAAAGAGGGTGGTCTAAGGCTGGGAGAGATGGAAAAAGATTGTTTCATCGCTCATGGTGCTCCGATAACCCTTCGTGAACGGTTCGGTTCAGATAAGGTGTCAATACCTGTCTGTAAAGAGTGTGGTGTGGTTGCAATTGAGGATCATATAAAGAACAAGAAATATTGTCCTTTATGTAAAAATGAATCAATTGTCAATATTGAGATGGCATATGCTTTCAAGCTGATGCTTGATGAGCTTAAGAGTCTGTTGATATATCCGCAGATTATACCGGAGAATTCTTAATTAAGGTGTGTGATTAGATATGGTAATGATTGACAAGATTAAATTTAAGTTGCTTTCCCCAAAGATGATTCAGAAGATGTCGGCAGTTCTTATAACTACCTCTGAAGTGTATGATGCGGATGCATATCCTGTTGAGGGAGGGGTCATGGATACTCGTATGGGTGTTATTGATCCTGGTATCCGATGTAAGACCTGTGGTGGTAGATCCGGTGAATGTCAAGGTCACTTCGGGCATATAGATCTTGCAAAACCAGTGTACAATATCTTATATCTTAAACAGATTAAGACTATGCTTACATACACATGCAATGATTGTGGTGGGCTTTTAGTTGATAAAGATAAGATTAAAAATGATAAGACTCTGAATAAGCTTACTGTTCCTAAGACATGTCCTGTGTGTAATGAACCTGTTGAGAAAATCAAGTTTGAGAGACCTATGTCTTTTAAACGTGGTACTCATGTCATAACTGCGGAAGAAGCAAGGGAGCAGTTTGAAAAAGTTTCAGATGAGGATCTTAAAAGCCTTCATTTTGATGGCGGTAGGCCTGAATGGATGATTCTTACCATATTCCCTGTACCTTCAATAACTACAAGGCCGTCCATTACTCTTACGAGTGGTGAGAGAAGTGAAGATGATCTTACACATAAGCTTGTAGATATTGTCAGAATAAATCAGAGACTTCTGAATAATCTTGAGATAGGTGCACCTGAATTCATCCTTGATGACCTTTGGGAACTGTTACAGTATCATGTCGCTACTTATTTCAATAATGAGATGACTGGTGTGCCACCAGCACGGCACAGATCTGGTAGGCAACTTAAGACATTATCTCAGAGATTAAAATCCAAAGATGGAAGATTCAGAAATAATCTTACTGGTAAGAGGGTTAATTTCTCTGCAAGGACTGTTATTTCGCCTGATCCGATGATCAGTGTCAATGAAGTCGGTATTCCTGAGAAAATTGCAGCTGAACTTACTATCCCTATAAGAGGGACAAAAGATAATATTGATTACCTTAAGGCATGCATTATGCGCGGACCTAATGCTAAAGGTGGTGCAAATTATGTTATCCGTCCAGATGGTCTTAAGAAAAAAATTATTGATATGAACAAGGAATATATCATGAACGAGTTCGCGGAAGGATATATTTTAGAAAAACATATCAGTGATGGTGATATTGTACTATTCAATAGGCAACCGTCACTGCATAAGATGTCTCTGATGGCTCACCGGGTGAAAGTTTTACCTCACAAGACATTTAGACTTAACCTTACTGTATGTACTCCGTACAATGCGGATTTTGATGGAGATGAAATGAATCTTCATGTTCCGCAGACTGCGGAAGCTCGTGCTGAAGCTGAGCAGTTGATGCTTGTTGAGAAGAATATACGGTCTCCACGTTTCGGTGGACCTATAATCGGTGGTGTGCAGGATTTCATATCAGGTGGTTACCTTATAACACGAGAAGGTACTACTGTCTCAAAAGAACTTGCAGCACAGCTTTTGTTTAAGATCGGTGTTGTAGTTGACCTTAAGAAAGATTCCTATACAGGAAAAGAAGTCATGAGTTTCATACTTCCGAAAGGTCTTGACATTGAATATCAGGCAAATATCTGTAAGAAGTGCGATACTTGTAAGAAAGAGAAGTGTACTCATGATGCTTATGTCAAGATTGCTGATGGTGAAATGATTTCGGGTGTTATTGATCAGAATGCTATATCACCGTTCAAAGGAAAAATCTTAGATAAGATTGATCTTGAATTCGGTCATAGTGAGGCTGTCGTTTTCCTTGAAAGGATAACAAGATTGGCAACTGAATATCTTATGTATCGTGGATTTACAATTTCTGTCAGTGAAGAAGATGTACCGCAATCGGTTAAAGATAGTATTAATGGTTATGTTGATGAACATTTTGTCAAGGTCTATGCTTTGATTGATGAATTCAATAAAGGTAAGATTGAGGTTCAGCCAGGTCTTACTCCTGAAGAGACACTTGAAGGTCTCATCCTTTCTGAGCTGTTTGAGATTGTCAATAAAAGTCAGAATCTGATTGCAAAAGAAGCAAAAGATAATGATGCACAAATAATGGCAAAGACGGGAGCTCGTGGTAGTATTCAGAATTTAACTTTCATGGCAGGTATAATCGGTCCTGAAACTGTGCAAGGTCATAGGATCTTCAGGGGTTATAAAGATCGTACTTTAGCTCATTATAAGCGGGGTGATCTTTCTGCAGAAGCTCATGGTTTTGTAAAATCATGTTATAAAGAGGGATTATCGCCGACTGAATTTTTCTTTGAGGCTATGAAAGGTCGTGAAGGTATTATGGATTCGTCTCTTAAGACAAGGATTTCTGGATACATGCAGAGGCGTCTTGTAAATGCTTTACAGGATATACTTGTATCAAAAGATCATTCTGCACGGGATAGTACGGGTAGAATTGTTCAATTTGTTGCAGGTGAGGACGGTATTGACCCATCAAAAAGTGATGGTGGCAAGCTGATAAATGTTTGAGGTCAATTGTGGTGATTATTATGGATGAATCAGTTGTTCAAGATGTTTTGGGACTTTATGAAGAGAAAGTTGATAAATCAGATTTAAGTACTAAAGAAAAAAGTGCATTGAAAAAATCTCTTAAAGATAAATACAATGATATGTATTATGATTGTGGGGATGCTGTCGGTGTCATTGCAGCTCAGTCTATTTCTGAGCCAGCAACACAGACAACTCTTAGGTCTTACCATAGGGCTGCAGGTATCGGGCTAAATATAACTCAAGGTCTTCCTAGGATTCTTGAGATTTTTGATGCACGAAAAGCACCTGTTACGCCTGCAATGAAAATATATCTTTTGAAAGAGTTCAATACTAAAGATAAAGCGGTTAAGATTGCTTCAAGCATTAAAGAGACAGATCTTAAACATATCATAGTTTCGGATTCATTGGATTTAGGAAATATGACTGTTGAAGTAGAGCTTGATAAGAAGTTGGTTGAAAAATTATCTATTGAACCTGATAAGATTGTATCTGCGGTAAAACGTAAGATAAAGAATCTTAATGGTAGCATTGATGGTAATAAGATTATCTTTGAGATGAATAAAGATAAGGTCACAGTCAAGGATCTTCAGACCTTAAGGTTTAAACTTAGGGATGTTCATGTTAAGGGTATAAAAGGAGTTACTCATTGTATTGTGGACAAGACTGGCAAAGATTTTGTACTTTATACTCTTGGATCTAACCTAGGTAAAGTGTCAAAGATTGAAGGTATAAATATCTCTCGTATGATTTCAAATAATATATTTGAGATTGCAGAGACTTTCGGTATCGAAGCTGCAAGAACTACTATCGTTTCGGAAATCACTGAAACTCTTAGGGCTCAAGGTGTGGATACTGATGTACGGCATCTTCTTTTAGTTGCAGATACTATGACACAGTCTGGTGATATACAGGCAATTGGTCGGTATGGTCTTAGTGGTTCTAAGTCATCTGTTCTTGCAAGAGCAAATTTCGAGGAGACAATAAAACATCTTGTTGATGCGGCTGTACATGGTATGTATGATGAACTTAATGGTATTGTTGAGAATGTCATGATTGGTAAAACTGCACGAGTTGGTACTGGTCTTGTTGATATTGCTATGAAAACTGCACCTGTTAAAGTTGCTAAAGAAAATAAAAAATAATGGTGAAATTTATGGATATAACTGTAAAAATTAAAAAAGCAGAAACAACCGGTAATCTTGTAATTGGTTTAAAAAGTGTTATGTCTGCGGTACGTCAAGGTAATTTAAGTGATGTTATTGTATCATCGAATTGTCCTAAATCATTGATTGATGAGGTATCACATACTGCAAAACTTTCAGAAATTCCAGTTATTAATTTTGAGGGGGATAGCAGTGATCTTGGTGAAATTTGTAGAAAACCATTTCATATTGCTGTTTTAGGCATATCTTCAAAGAAAGTATAAGGTTATTATTGCGTTTAATAGTTTAGTTGGGATTATATGAAACCACTTGATACACAGACAATACGGGACATTGTACAGTTTGAAAAACTTTCAAAATGTAGTGTCGTAGATAGTATCTATGATGGGGACACATTATATTTCCTTGTACGGTCCAAGAATATTTATGATATAATTGGAAAAGATGGGGTAAATATAAAACGTATAAGTACTCAAGTTGGGAAGGATCTTAAAGTATATCTTTATTCAAATGATTTGAATCGGTTCATCTCGAATGTTTTTCAACGAAAAGTTAAACGATATGAGGTGTATGATGACGATGGACTTAAAAAAATTCGTCTTTATGTATCTACAAAAGATAAGCGTTTTATTGTCGGTCAAAAAGGAAATAATATAAAGATTATGGGCGAATTCCTTAAAAGACAATTTAGTATAACTAAAATTGATATTGTTGAGTTAAGATAGATAGATTTAATAAATAATTATAAAAAGGTGTTAGAATGCCAGGATTATACAGTGCAAGAAATTTGAAGTCAAAGAAGAAGAAACAGAGATGGCAAGACATAAACTACAAGCGTCGTAAGCTTGGGCTTAAAGTCAAGAAAGATCCTCTTAAAGGTAGTCCACAAGCTAAGGCTATTGTTCTTGAAAAAAGACAGATGGAAGCAAAACAACCAAACTCTGCTATGCGTAAATGCGTAAGGATTCAACTTATCAAGAACGGTAAGCAGATTACGGCTTTCGTGCCAGGTAATGGCGCAATAAATCATATTAAAGAGCATGATGAAGTTACTGTTGAAGGTATTGGTGGTGCACAAGGTGGACCCTATGGGGATATTCCATGTGTTAAATGGAGAGTCAATAAAGTTAATGGTCTTTCACTTCTAGCGCTTCTTTCAGGTAAATCAAAGAGACAATAAGGTAATAATTATGAGTGATGATATAAAACTTTTTGACCGATGGGAAACCGAAGGTGTCAAGGTCAATGATTTAGGTCTTGTTGACTATGTTAATCTTAAACCTGTCCTTGTACCACGTTCCGGTGGACGACACGCTAAAGCTCAGTTCTATAAGTCAAAGCTTAACATTGTTGAGAGACTTATAAACCGGCTTTTTGTTGCAGGACATAAAGGTAGAAAACATAAATTTACATCCGGTCAGAATGTAGGTAAGACTTTCATGGCTTCAAAGATGGTAGTTGATGCATTTGAGATTGTTGAAAAGAAGACAAACACTAATCCTGTTGAAGTTCTAGTTCGCGCAATCGAGAATTCTGCACCTATTGAGGAAGTTACTACTTTCAGGCGTGGTGGGATGACTTCAAGAGAGGGTGTGGTAACATCACCTCAGAGAAGGGTTGATCTTGCTCTACGGCATATGACTCAGGGTACTTATGCAAGCTCTGTCAAGAGTCCTAAACCTGCTGCTCAGTGTCTTGCTGATGAAATACTTTTCGCATTCAATAATGATATGAAAAGTAAGGCTGTCAGTGAAAGGCAAAGACGAGAAAAAGAAGCTCAAGGCGCAAGATAAGTCTTTGAGCTTTTATCTTTTTTATTTTTTTATGTTAATTTTCTAATTTTAATCTATGAAAAGATAGGGTAATATTGTATCCCATTCATCTAATATTTCAATATCATATGGGTGTTTTGGGTTTGTTAATTCTATATCTGTGTTCCAGTTAAATCTTTTGTAGAAGTTATTTAAATCATCTATTATGTTAATATCTTTTTTGGATACCCACATATTTTCAACATATACTGCTTCACCTATTGGATAATCATCAGGATGTGTATATATTATACTTATAAGTCTTCCATTAATAATATCTTTGTTCCATTTTTCTATTGATTGTAGAATATTTGTCCTTTTTATTGTTATTTGTTCAGTTGGATCTTTGGAATCGATAAGTATCTCTTCTTCATATGTTGTTGGTTTGCTACTTGCTTTAAATTGCTTATCAAATGATTTATTTGACATTTTGGTATATTTTTTTATGACTTTTTTTCTTGAAATCCCTTCATAGGTAGTTGTGTCTGGTTTTGCTAAAACCCATCCAGTTTCAATGGGTGCGCTTAAATATTTTAATCCGTTTCCGCACATAGTATTTCCGTCCTTATTTATTAACTTCCTAGTAACATCACTTATTTTCTTTTATTTAATAACATTTCTTTTAAATTTTCATTAAAACTCGCGTATTTTATAAAGTTTAATAGATGAATACGGTATATGCGTGATTACTCATTCAATAACCTATTGAAGAATCAGGATTGGTCGACAGAATATGCTGAATTGGTCAAATTTGAGGACATTGACAAGAAGATAATCTATGAGCTTGCAATCAATTCAAGGGCGCCTATAAGTCTTATCTCAAAGAAGGTTTCGCTAAGCCGTGATGGGGTCAAGTATCGGATTGAGAGACTTATCAAGGCGGGGGCTATACAGGGTTTCTCTGCTGTCATCAATTATTCTGCTCTCGGTTATAAGTGGTATTCTGTTCTTTTTCGGATGACAGACATGTTCAAAGATTTTGAGGATGGATTTGAGAAATATTTAAGGGCGGATCCTGAAATACTTAAGGTGCACAAGGTCAGCGGTCGCTGGGATGTATATGTCGATGTAATATGTAAATCTGATTCTGAGTTCATGGTTAAGTTCAAGAAACTAAAAAGTTTTTGTGAGGGTCATCTGCAGGATTTTGAGATCCTTAATGTCTTTGATGAATTGGATGCGCATCACGTGCCTATATCTTTTTTTGAAAAGGATTCGGGTAAGATTGATTTTCCTTTCGGGAGGGTTTCTCAAAATCAGGAACATTTAAAAGTTGATGATGTTGATCTGAATATCCTTAAGATTCTTTCAAGGAATGCGAGGATGCCTACTGTGCGAATTGCTGAAGCTGTCGGGCTGTCTGCTGATGCTGTGCATAATCGTGTGCGTAGGATGTCTTCAGATAATCTGATAAAAGGTTACAGTTTGGTTTTTGATCCGACCAGTATTGGAAATAGTGTCCATATAGTTCTTGTATCGTTAAATAGTGTATCTTCAGTTGATGAGAAAGCGTTTGTGGGTCATCTAATTCATCATATTCACGTTGATGAGGTATTTAGGACAGGTCATAAGTATGATTATGTTTTTTATTGTCAAGCAAAGAACCCATCTGAATTCAATGATGTGTTGATGGGTGTAAGGACTAAGTTTAGTGATATGATTAAAGATTTTGTGGCTCTTTCGGAGCTAAGGGAGTATAAATATACAGAATTTATTTAAATTTATATCTGTTTTCTAGTTCTTATCTTTTATTTTGATTCTGTTTGTTTATTTTTTATTAATTGTTTTTATGTTATCTATAAATATTATATTGACAAAAATATTATTTGTTTGGGTGATGTTTTATGTCTGATTATCTTTTATTTTCTAAATATTATGACTTTATTGCTGGCGGAAGTCAGGATATTTTTGTTCCTTTTATCTTGGATTCTATAAATGCGTATAAACCCGAGTCTAAATCAATTCTTGAACTTGGTAGCGGTACTGGAAATAACCTGATTGCGCTTTCAAAGAAGTTTGAGACTTATGGTCTTGAACTGTCACCTGAGATGCTTGCGATTTCAAAGAAGAAGGATAAGAAGTCTGTTTATAGTCAAGGTGATATGTCTGATTTTGATCTCGGGCAGAAATTTGATGTCATAATCTGTATGTTTGATTCTATCAATCATCTTCCGTCTTTAAATCATTGGAAAAAAACTTTTGATTGTAGTCACAGGCATCTGGTTGATGGTGGGCTTTTCATATTTGATTTTAATACTATTTTTGATTTGTCTTCAAAGGCTGAAAGGTACCCGACTTATGTCTCTTGCGGTGATGATTTTGTACTT
>DAOVVY010000098.1 GCA_030636885.1 Candidatus Nanohaloarchaea archaeon | reverse complement strand
TATCTTATGGTATTGCAAAAGACAAGAAAAAAGGGTGAATTGACAATTGAGACTGTCATAATCATAGTGTTATTTCTTGCAGTATTAGCTATTGTGATATTGGTTGTCAGTTCATTGACAGGTAAAGGTTCAGATCAGATGGGAGCTACAGTTGAGACCACAGGTGCAGGCGCACTCTGCGAGATTGAATGCATGAAGTGTTGTGGTAGTTCAGAACCAAATTGTGATGATAAGTTTAATGGTGTTGATATAAGTTCTTGCTGTGTTGATGACAATCCAAGGAATCCTGGTTGCAGTACTCCTCCTCCTTAAATTCCTAAAAACTCAAACCCCCAACAACAATTTCCAAACAGGAACACCTCTCAATTTCATCAACAGCTCCGTCTTTTTCAAGTATTACAACCCTCGACATTCTAAGATTCTAATCCCATTTTTACACTTTTCAAAAATTTAACCTATTATTTCGGATTTAATGACATTACAACGTCATTATTTCCCGGTTTTAATGACCTCGCAACGTCATAACTTTTTGAATTAAATGCTTAATCGTTATTATCGATCTTAATCATCCTTTTAGGATGATTTCCATTTTTTTGCTTATATGCCTGTCGGGAGAGCCATGCCGGTATACTGATAGAATCAGCAATTGGTGCACAAAATTGTTGTTTTAGCCCTAATTTCGCGTTTAATTTATATTTAATCCAAATCTCAACGAAACCTTTATAAACTCTGACAACTAATATATAACTACTTACAAGTTACACAAATTATAATTGTGGTGTTCAAAATGAATGCAGATGATATGGTTTCGGTATTGAAAGGCAAGATGAGTAACGTTGATATAAGAAAAGCCTTTACTGGTGTTGCACTAGGCACTACCTTATCTCTTGCAGGCGCAGCCCTTATCTATGGTGATGTTGAACAGTTTAATGAATCTATAAAAAATACAATGAATGCAGGTGTTAGGTCTGCAAGTTTATATGTTCCTGATATGATTTCTGATAATATTTATTCTATTGAATCTCTAAAGGCGATAGCTACAAATGTTGACAACGAAGTCCTTGCGGGCGCAGGCATATTGAGTGCTGGTGCATTTTACAATGCAATTAAAAAAGACGGTATTTCAGACACATGCACATCAATCTATAACACAATAGTTGATTCTATTGAAACTCTTGGTATTGATAAAAAACGCGCAAAACGCGGTCTGTTATATACTGGGATTATTGCTGCAATCGGCGTATCAATCGCAACTTCTGGCTGTTTAGATTTCCTTAGTGGAGATGATACCCATATTACAACAAATACTGATAAAATTCCAAGTACTGATTCAATAGAATCTATTCCACATAAAACAGAAACACAAGTTGATACTAATATTACAGAATCCGTTGTTGAACCAGTAGAAATTCCATGGTATGTAGACAGAACTGGTTTTGAAGATGCACAAGTAGGCACATATTCAACTATGTTGGGTGATGATGTCTATGGTGTTAAAAATATAGTTGATAATGGTGATGGTTATAATATTTATGATATTGAAAGCAGTGAACGTATATTAAAACACCAAGAGTGGACCCCTTCAAACCTCCGCCTGGACCTCGAACTTTCCGACCTGTACGGTGATTTAGTTGATATGTACGGCGAAATGATTTCCGCGACAATGGAGACAATCGACCTCAACCAAGACGGCAAGATGGACAAAGTCGCCATCCACTATGTGGGAACCGGCGGCGATGAAGGAAAAGTGTTGGAGATTAAGACTGATTATCAAAACAGATGGCAGTTACGGGATTATTTGATAACTTATTTTCAATAGAGTTAACAAATACAATTACAGTTTTTATAATATGGTAAATTACATTCTGTAACTGGGTCTTCTGCCCGACAACAACTCCAACACAACTGCTGGCACTCACTAGCCCCCCCAGCCCCCTCAATCTTATTCCCGCCGATATCAACAAGATCATGCCCGGAACGTGTTATAAGAATCAGCATGATTGATAGCGCAACAAGTAACACAATAAGCACGACAATCGTATTGATAGGCAATTCCATGCCCTTGCGCTTCTTAGAAAAAAGATTCATAACAATTATTATCGATTCAGGTTTATATCTGTTTTTGGTATGATTACTTCTTTTTTTCAGTAAAATCAATAAATTCTTGTTCACTTATATGTGCCATCTTGAGTATTGATTTCATTGTGCCTATCTTCAATTCTTTGTGTAATGGGACAACACAACCGATGACTGGTTCTGATTCGGGATTCTTAAGAACAACATGGCTTCCGCTCTGCCGTATTGCTTCAAAACCAAAATGAGAGAGTACTTTAATCATCTCATGTCCCGATAGCTTCTTCATTGACTGTTACCTCAAATGTTGTAAGAAATGATTTTGACTTTGATTTAGGTTTAAATTCCGAAAGATAAAGTTCTGTTGCTTCTTTAAGATTATCAAGTGCTTCATCTACTGTCTTTCCCTGACTAACAGTACCTACTTCGGGACATTCAGCAATATACATATCTTCTTCCTTATGGATTACAGCACTAAATGTTTCTTTTAACATACATATTATGTGCATTTCTAACATTATAAATCTAATTGTTCTTTAAATTCAGAAATAGATACAAGTTTACCTTTTTTTTCATTCTTGAAACTTTCGTCTACAAGAACTTTATCTTCTTCACTCAATATAGTGTCAGGGTCAATTATAGAATGCCCTTCTCGCTTCTTAGAAAAAAGATTCATAACTGTTATTATCCACCTATAAACATATTATTGGAAGATCGTGATATCTATTATGAATCTCTAAAGCATTTTGATGATAATGGTAATATTGTACCTACTTTAAAATTTTTGATAAAATTATATAAAAAACAATACAATATTTCATAAATATATTAATTTTTACACAGAAAAAATAATTAGTGGTAGGTGTCTACAAAAACCTATGAGTGTAGACCCCTTGTATATAGGTTCATTAGTTTCAAAGTAATTCTTATTGGTTTGGTTTAATTTTTTAAGACCTATTCTCTGATTTTAAAAATTTAACAAAAGAACCTTAATCTCGAAAAAACATACACTTTTCATTTAATTATATACCCAAGACCGATACATTTAGGTATCATTTGACACAATTATGTTGCAGACCCACACTGGTCGCAAGACATTCTACAACAGACAGAAATCAATAGCTCTTCGCAACATAGACAGTCTCTTTTGCAGGCTTTCCGCACACCACGCATTTAGCGAACTTCTTATCCTCTTTATCGACTTTCTTGCCACGCACTTCAGCCCCGGTCTTGTCTTTAATTGCATCCGCGCAAGCCTCACCCTCAAGTTCCATAGAACAGAACCCGCACCGGACCATGTTATTGTCAGCCACTGCCTTCTCAAGTTCAGAAAAAGTCTCACAATCGATAAGCCGTTTATCAAAATTCTCAGCCTGTGCATCTCTTAATTGTTTAGTGAACGTTTTAGAGATGTCAAGAACTTTCCCGACAACCTCTTCTGCCTTAACAAAATCTTTCTTGCCGTCATGTCTTGTGACTACCACAGCCTGACCTTTCTCGACATCTTTAGGTCCTACCTCAATCCGTACAGGAACACCTTTCAT
>DAOVVY010000090.1 GCA_030636885.1 Candidatus Nanohaloarchaea archaeon | reverse complement strand
GACAATCGGGGAATCCTTACGGGCGCAGATCATTGTTTCAGAATCTTTATGAATGCTGACTATAGCATAAGTGCCTTCAAGAAGAGATAGTGTTTTTCTGAACGCATCTTCAAAAGAATAGCCATCTTTCATGAAGTCTTCTATAAGGAAAGGTATCACTTCTGTATCAGTCTCAGATCTGAAGACATATCCTTTTTTCTTCAGTTGTTCCTTGAGTGCCTGGTAATTATCAATAATCCCGTTATGGACCACAGAGATACCGCCATCAAAAGACATATGAGGATGAGAATTCTCTTTTGTGACTTTTCCATGCGTTGCCCACCTTGTATGGCCTATACCAGTCGTACCTTTTCCAAAATCATTTAGAGCAAAAGAATCAGATATCATCCCTACTTCTTTCACGACAGCAATTGAAGGATTGCCTACAACAGCAACACCCCATGAATCATATCCCCTGTATTCAAGCGTCTTAAGGCTATTGATAATTATATTATAAGCCTCTTTTTTACCTTTGTAGCCGATGATTCCACACATAAAAAAACACTATATAACAAGATAAAATACAGATTATATAAAACACCACGCAAAGGATTATAAGCATATTATAACTCAATTTATAGATACATACTGCAAAAAAGCAAAACCTTTATAAAGAAAGAGACAAACATATATAACTTGACTTATAAATTACTAACAGAATTATAATAACATTATAAAACAAATCATAGTATAGACGGTGAATTCATATGGTGCAGATAATAAAAGAGATAAACGGAAAATTCTTTGCAAAAGATGCAATCCTTGTAGACAAGCCCGAAAAGTTAAAGGGGCTGTTAAACAACACAAGATGGAAAATACTGACAATGATAGCCCAAAAACCTGCATACCCTGCAGAGATTGCAAAAACCTTAAATCTTCATGAGCAGAAAGTATATTACCACATCAAGCAGCTCGAAGCCAACAAGCTGATAGAGGTCAAGACAAAAAAAGAATACGGCGGCACGATAGCCAAATATTACACAGTCACGACCAATGCCTTTGCCTTAGAACTTCCTTCAGGAGATATGAAACTGTCCGACCTTCCTATGAAAAACGAGCCGGAAAAACTCAAATCATTTCTGTTTCCTTTCATAAGCAACAGCAGGATGAACGCAAAGATCGTAGTCGGATCTCCCGACCCTCATGGTCCTCATCAGGTAAGGGCAAGAGACGGCCATTACGCAATCGACATCGCCCTCTTCCTCGGCCAGATGTCAGAGATGCCTAAAAGCTTCACAACTGCCCTGGATATAGACATCAAGTCTGAGAACAAGTACAATAACAATCTGATAGTGATGGGCGGTCCTCTCACAAATATCATAACCAGCGATATCAACAATTACCTGCCTGTAAAGTTCAAGATAGATTCCTTCCCGTTCAGAGGCATAACAAGCCAGAAAACAGGCAAGACATACAACGAAGACAACATAGGCATAATTGCAAAGATCGTCAACCCGAAGGATACAGACAAGAGTATCTTACTATTAGCAGGCAACAGGTTTAACGGATCAAAAGCAGCAGTACTTGCCTTGACAAGGTTTACCGATATGGTTTTAGAGAACTATAACGGCGAGGACAACTGGGCATGTGTAGTAGAAGGTCTGGATATTGATGGGGATGGTAAGGTTGATAGTGTGAGGGTTTTGGAATAGATAGAAAATGACAAGATAACGGAATTTGTCTATATAACTCGTTATTCAATTAAATTTACATTTTCCTAAAACAATTACAACAGGGCGAGTTATTTGCGAAATTCTAAATATTTGATTCAACATATTATCACATCATTGTTTTTATTTTTTCTAGAATTTTTTTAATAACAATTAAGTTACTTTGAAGTTTAGTATTGGTTGATTTAAAAAATTCTTTATTTTTATCATAGTTTAAAAAACCTTGAAAATCTGCCCAAGATGAACCCCATCTTTTTCTTAACTCAATATCTAAAGCTAATTGGTATAATTTTTCTTCTTTTTTTATATCAGCAATTAAATAATTCAAGTCCTTTAATACTTCTTTAGGATCTAACTTGAAGAAACCATGATATTCGCTAATTGCTTGATGTAATTCATCTAACCTTAATTGATAAAATGGTGGTAAAATTGGAGAACCTTCTATATCCCCCATTTTATTTAACAGATTTAATAAATGATTTATTTCAAAGATTACATTTTCTTTTTTTTGGTTTTTTAATTGATTTGTTAGAAAAATATCCCTTATATAATCTCTAGAACATGGTATACTTTGTCCATTTAATCTTATATAAAATACTTTATTCGAAGATTGAATTAACTTATTACTTGATTCATATATTTTAATAATTATATATTTTTTATTATTGAATTCAATTTTCTTTGTTTCAAACTGAATGTGTGGTTGAACTAATTCTAATGCCTGTGAAAACAAAAGGTTTATTTCAAACCGATTTTCCAATTTAATTCCTATGGGCTCAAATTTATCACTAATCCCAAATATAATAAATCCTCCGCTTAAATTAGCAAAAGAAGTTATTATATTTACAATTTTTTGTTTATATTTTTTATTTCCAAAATCTAATTTTTCCTTTAAATCAAAAGAATCAGATTCTTCTGGTTTGTATTCTATAATGTTCTCAATAGTTTTTTCATTCCAACATTGAATATTATTAGGAATTAAATCATCCATTATTATCCACCACTTCAATTTCTAATCTTTCGCTCAAATACATCACCAACCAAACCCCAATCACCGCCCCAACCTCTTCCTCTTCTCTTTCTCAGTCTCAGCCAAGTAATTATCATTTGTACTTATACTTCGCCCAATCTTTCTTTCCGCATCTTTTCGCGCATCCCCTGCAACATCACCGCCCTCTTTTGCAGCAGCCTTGCATTGTTCAAGATGCTTTGAATCCTTGCTCCTCGTAATCTCTGTAGTTACACCTTCACCAAGCATAGTAAATATCAGCTCCATGTCATTCATATGGTCTCTTAGATTAGCTTTTGATTGTTTTGGTAAGTTTTTATGTTGTTTATATTCATTTGGAGTCATTCCAAACGTCGCCTTAGAAATTTCAGCCGTCAAAATCGCAAAATCTTTATGTTTTTCAATACCTCTATCTTTCCATTCATCCGTCAACTCATCCCTTACAGCAATACCTCTTACTCTCTTTTCAATCCAAGGATCAGAATAACCTTTTTGCCTGAACATCTCTTTCATTCGTCTTTGAGCAAGTTCAGGGTCTTCTATTTCCTGAACCCTTTCATAACCCACTTTAGCCAGCCACAGCTTAAAAGGTTCTGCTTTAGAAGAAGGAATTGACTGAATAATGCGAAAGAGACCTTCTGTATTTGCACAACTTAGTTTTCTCATCTTTCCATCTTGTGCAATCATTTCAAGGGGGGTACAAATTGTACCCCAGTTGACACCAAGCTCATTATCTCGTTTACGAAGTTTCTTAATATATTGCTTTGGATCATGACTATCAGTCAAAACTTCAACAACATCAACAACAGAAAAGTACCACTCATTACCATACCATACTTTCCGTATCTTCTTATCTTCAAACACAACCAGAGCATTCTTTTCATCCATTACATCTCACAATAGTTATGAGTTTCTCATAATTTATATACCTATTTTAAGTACCATGCCGCTATACCCCTTTTAATAGTACCATACTTATAGAAACAGCCATCAAAGACACATACATTTTACACAGAAACCCCAATTTCAGCCACCAACAATCTTCAAAATATCTTCACCATACTTTGTAATCTTCGCAGGCCCAAGACCATATATCCTTTCAAGCTCATCAGAAGTCTTCGGTAACCTCTGTACAATTT
>DAOVVY010000053.1 GCA_030636885.1 Candidatus Nanohaloarchaea archaeon | reverse complement strand
CGGTGTCGAAACGGTTGCCGTATTTCTGGTAGGTATTGAAATTTTTGCACAGGATGTGGTCTATCTCGTCAGGGTTGTGTTGCTTGACCAGGTTCAGTACGGTGTTTACTGAAAGACGGAACTGCGATTTTATAGGTTCAGTGTCATCAGTTGTCATATCTTTTAGTATCTCATAGTTGAAGTCGCGCTGATCTACAATCGCATAGGCAAAACCTTTATCGTCAATGCCACGGCGTCCGGCACGACCTGCAATCTGGAAATATTCTTTTGAATTGAGATACCTGAAAGTCACGCCGTCAAATTTCATCATGGAATCAAAGCATACACTTTTTGCAGGCATGTTGATACCCACTGCAAACGTTTCTGTAGTGTAGAGCACTTTGATTAAACCCATTGAAAACAGTTCCTCAACAAGTTCTTTGATTATTGGTAATAATCCAGCGTGATGGAATGCGATACCGTAAGGGATTACAGCTCTTAGATCTTGAGTTGATTTCAGGTTATTGATTTCGGGTGGTGCGGCACTTAATTTTTTTCGCATATATGAAGTTATCTCGCTGTTTGTCTTGAACAGGTCTGATCTTGAAAGTTCCAGTGCGTTCTTCTGGCATTTCTGTCTTGAGAATGTGAAAAAGAAACATGGTAATTTGTCTTTGATCAGAGACACCAGTTCAATGTGTGTCTTTATCTGGTACATTGACCTTTTCTGAGGTACTCTGAAACCCTTGTGGAATATCTTGTGTTTTCGTCTGTTTGATTTTATGTCGTCAAGTGTGGCAATACCTAGTTCGCTGTCAAAGAAGGTACGGTGCAATGGTACGGGCCTGACGTCATTTATCACGGTGTCAACCGTGTGACCTTTTATGGCCGCAATCCAGTCCGCAAACTCGCGCGCATTAGGGATGGTTGCTGAAAGGCAGAGCATACGGACATTCTCGGCAGAAAACATGATGGATTCCTCCCAGACGTAACCGCGCTCTATATCATTTATGAAATGTATCTCATCAAAGATTACATACGCTAGATTTTTTAAGGCTGCATCTTTTACGATTGCCATGTTACGATAAATCTCAGTAGTCATGATGACAATGGGTGCGCTGGGGTTAATTGTTATGTCTCCAGTTATGAGACCGACACGTTCCTTGCCGTATTCTTTTGAGAATTCTTTGTATTTCTGGTTTGATAAGGCCTTTATGGGTGCTGTATAAATCACAGTGATACCCTTGTCGATGTATTTGTTTATTATGTAGTCTGCGATTAAAGTCTTGCCCGACCCTGTTGGTGCAGAAACTACAACTGAATGATTATTGTCAATTGAATCAATTGCATCAACCTGAAACTTGTCCAATGTCAGACCTTTATATTCCATAGTAATACTTCGGGAGAAGACATATATAAAAGATTTTAGTTTACCATCAGATTATGTTTTCCATGACGTCATCAATGTTGAATTCTTTTAGGTCTTTATATTCCTGACCAGTACCTAAAAATACTATAGGTTTCCCTATAGCTTTTGTCAATGATAACGCTGCGCCACCTTTCTGGTCAACGTCCCATTTTGAAAGAATTACACCGTCAACGCCAGCTTCACTGAAAACCCGTCCTTGCTCAACTATGTCGTTTCCAGCGATTGATTCCACTACAAGTATGTTTATATCAGGAGTATTTACTTTTACTATCTTTTTCAGTTCTTCAAGAAGGTTCTTGTTCATGTGCGTACGACCTGCCGTGTCTGCAAGAACTACATCAATGCCTTTAGCTTTTGCGTGTTTGGTTGCATCAAAAATGACTGCAGCTGCATCTGAACCGTAGTCGTGTTTTATCATAGGAATCTTGAGAGTCTCAGAATGAACTTCTAACTGATGAATGGCTGCTGCACGGAAAGTGTCGCCTGCCGCAAATACGCACGAGTATCCTTCACTTTTTAGAAGGTGTCCTAACTTTGCAAGATTTGTGGTTTTCCCGGCACCGTTGAATCCTAAGAACATGATAAGTGTTGGTCTTTTCTCTTCTTTGTTCTTTTCAATAATTTTGTAGATGTCAAGTGGTTCACATTCAAGACTTTCTCTAACATTTTTTTTGAAAGTGTCTTCAATTATGTTCTTTACTTCGAAACGGCTGACAGATTTATCCACAAGGCGTTCTTTTATCTCGGCGCAGATGGCTTCTGACATTTCTGAAGCCACATTGTTTTCAAGAAGTACGAGCTCTAGTTCCCATAGTGCATCGTCGAGGACACCAGCATCAATCTTTTTTTCTGAGACGACTTTCACTGCACTTTTCAAGGTTGCCGAAATTGTCTTTTTGGTCTTTGGTTTTTTATCTTTTGGTTTTTCCGTTGCAATTGTTGTCTCTTTAGGTTCTTCTGATGTTCCTGATTTTATGTATTCGGTAGTAGGTTCTGCATCAGATTGAGTATCTGACATAATAGTTTCGGTCTCAATCACTTTATCTTCAGGTTTTTCTTCAACTGTATCTGTAACTGTATCTGAAACTTTCTGTATAGCTTCATTGAGCTTTTTTTTGAGACGACCAAACACAAAGCATCAACCTCAGAAATAAATTTTTAATATCATAGTCTTATCGCTTTGATGCATTTGCAGCCTCAATCATATGATAAATTGATTCAGCATGATTCTGAAGTACTGAGATATTACTGTCTAGGTCCATGAACATCTTTTCATAGCCTGCGATTGTCTTTTCCATGATAGTTTTTGCTTCAGCTACGGGTTTTTCAACTGCTATATCTTGACCTACATTCACTAGAACTTGTCTTGTTTCGGAAAGTGTTGCTTTAGAAAATATACCGCCACCGAAAGGAACAAAAGTCTCAATGATGCCTGTTCCGATTTCAAGATCATTCAATGTCTTTAGAGCTGCGTCAGAATCCATGAGTCGTGCATTTACCTGCATCCGCTGTTGATCTAGTTGGGTCAACTGCTGTTTTATCATCTCAATTTCCATCAATTTTGATTGCATCTCTTGCTCATCCATAATATCACATCTTAATTGTTATATTTGTTAATTGATTTTTAATTGTTACTCGTAATTATTTAAGTTTAATTTAGATTAATTCATTTAAATATGTCAATTAAATATTCAATAAATTAACAGATTAGACATTTATGAATCCTAGTGCTTCGTCAATCCGTGATACTTCAGGTCCAGTTGTCTGGTTCCCCACAAGGTATCCTTTTGAGTTTGCGATCAGACCAGTCCGTACGAAAGGTCCACCGAAATTGACTGTGCCTATGTCACCTTCGACTTTTATGTTCTTTTCAATAAGTTCAAAGTCTTCTTTTTCTGCGTGCATGTTCATCAGGAAACCTTTGTTTGTTGTTATGCAGATTGAACCTATGATTGATAAATCCATAAGGTCAGAGACTGTTACAGGTACTTTTAATGCTTCTGAAATCTCATCTTTGTGCTCTTCAAGAAGTGTTGAGATTACGGCGGCTTTATCATTTGCAATAATAAGGTTGCCTAATGCGGTGTTATTTGTTTCTATGACTTTCACTACGATATCTTTTGAAATCTGTTTGATTCCATCTTTTATAGTTTCAAGCTCTTTGGGTTCTATTATGTCGGGAAGCAGGATTGCATTTGAGTTACCTGCAATGAATATCCCAGTTAAATCTGTTCTTGCGAGTCGGGTAACTATCACAGGCACACCTAAAACCTCTGAAATTTCGTCTTTGTTCGCTTTTGCGTCTGAAATTATTGCAAACCTGTCAGTTGCCATACCATAGAGACCTACGTTAGGATCACCTTTTAAGGTTGTCTGTATAACTCGCATAATAATCACTTGAATTGATAAATATTAAATTAAAAAAGAGGGTTAAAAAAATATAAAAGAAAAAAGAGATTTATTTTTTTATTTTTTTGCAGGAGCAGCCTTTTTTGTTTCAGCAGTCTTTACTTCAGCTTTTGGTTTTGGTGTCGCTTTTGGTTTTGCTTCAGTTTTTGTATCTGCTGTTGCTTTTTTTGGCTCAGCTTTTTTTGGTGCAGTCTTTGGTTTTGCTTCTGTCTTTTTTGGCTCTGCCTTAGTCTCTTTTTTTGTTTCAGTTGCAGTAGTCTTAGGTGCATCTTTCACTGTGGATTTCTTTTCATCTTTCTTCTTTTCTTTATCAGTTTTTAGATAATCCATAGATGATGTTGCAACATCAACCCATACAACTTCAGCATCGTCTGTCTTTGTTGGTACCATCTGAACTTTTACTTTTCTAGGAGGGTTCTTGATACCCCTTGACCAGATTAAGTGGTTAAGTTCTGCACCAATCTTTACAGAATCTGTTTTCATGTGCCTTTCTGCAAAGATCCTTATGACTGACATTGCTCTTTTACTTCGTTTTTTTATTGCTACATTCCACGCATCGCGTAGAGGTATTGTGTAAAGCCTTTTTTCTGCCATAATAATTCACCTAGTATTTAATGCTGCTTCGTTTCCAGCTTCTGGATCTGAACCGTTTTACAGTCTTATGTCTTGCTCTCTGAAGACCATATACTTTTAAGTCGATCCATCGTGGAGCTGCTTTTGAGATTGACTTCTCAGTAAGCATCTTCATCTTTTTTGCGAAAGTCTTGTGTTTTGACATAATAATCACATTTTCATTCTCTTAATCTTTTTCTTAATTTTATTTTAATCTTTAAATCTTAATCATTTTATTGTAATGTTCCAATCAGGTTTCTTTACGATGCCACCAAGTATCTGCTTGAAGGCGATGTCATCCAATGGTTGCCTTATCCCACCTTGCCTGTATATAGAGACAAGATAAACTTGGACTTGCATTGCAAAATCGGGTTTTGTGGATCTTATTATGCTCAGCCGTTCCAGGGCGTCAGGACCAAGTATGTTTGGCATAACTGCTTTGAGTTCAGCTTCAAGTTGAGATTGTTGTGCATAAGGATCCTGCCCGGGTGCAAAATTTTGTGCTTGATTCTGCTGTTGGGTAAGTTCAGTCATCCGACGCTTCTTGATCTCTTCAAGAGATAATGACATCTATAATCACTATCACTTAGCTGTGTGAACTTTATATGCAAGATTATCAAGGAACTTCTGACCTTTAGGAGTTATCCATCGTCCTTTTGGGACTTTTGTGATAAAACCTGCAGTCTCTAGTTGCTGAAAGCATTTTCGGATTATGTTACCACCTGCGTTTCGTCTTTTTTCGGGTTTGTAACCTTTATTCTTTCGACCACCATACACTGTCTTTAGCCTATCTACACCAACACCGTTGGGAGATATGTAAACTTTTCTTAGGATAGACGCAGCTCGTATGTACCACCAGTCGGGATTCTCTGGAACCCGTTCATTGTGGGAACCTGTCTTTACGAAAGGAGTCCATGCAGGTGGCACTATTGCCTCTATCTTCTTAAGTTCTTCTGAAGCTTCTTCTATAAGCTTGTTGGGTTCAACATCAAATACTGTTACCATTTTTTCACCGTATATATTAATTAGATAGAAATCAGCAACTTTATTCCGGTGCCGCATCCAGAATAATAATTTCTAGTCCAAATTTATTGTATTAGCTTTATAAAAGTTTGTATAGGGATTGAGAAGTTAAAAAAGATATGAAAGATAATATATAATAATACATATAAAGTTTTTGTGCGCATTAAGTGATAATAATAGGTGATAAAATGGTATTAAACGAAATAGGGCCGGACTATGACATTAAAATGAATAGAGCAGACATAAGCTCAAAATGCACAATTTATGGGAATTCCATAATTGAGGGCGGACATGTAATCGATTTAAAATCAATGCCAAAGAATCGAGCAGTAGTTGCACATCACATTTTAACTACAATGAAAGAAGGGTATGGTGATGATGATGCTGAAATATTTGACGAACCAATGACATTGCTTGGACATATAGGATATGCAGTAACTAACTATAATGAAGCAAATCCCGAAGAGATGATTAAAACACCCTCATTAAATGATGTTTTAAGTGTTTTTCCAGATGCGATTATAAATCAATTAAAATAAAAGATTACTAATCTTCTGTCACTTTTTCTTTTATCGAATAAACTT
>DAOVVY010000126.1 GCA_030636885.1 Candidatus Nanohaloarchaea archaeon | reverse complement strand
GCCTAATCTCTCTTAATGTCTTGACATATGTGCCAATTGGATCTTCCCTGATATCGGTTGTCAGGAGCTTATGTAAGAATTCAGTCCGTTGCGGTACACAAGCATTGCATCCTGGTATGGCTATGTTTGCAACTGAAAGCACTCTCTGTTGTTTTACTAGATATACAATAGCGTTCGCAACCTGTTTAAGAAGGTGTGTCTGATACATATCATACTCAAATTCTCGTGTTTGTGTCAATATGACTCGTGCTGCATTCTTGGACTCTACTAACTTATCGATAGTGCGCGCCATACATATTGGGAAATCTTCAACTGATGATCCATAGATACAGTTTAAACAATTTACCTTAATCGTATTATTTTCATTGTCAAACTCATAGTTGCAGACGACCATAATTTATATATGGGTTGCAACCTATTAAATATATATATCATATCTTTAGAAATTTAGTGATACTATGGTTTTTAACAATCCTCCACCCAAATCAAATGATGCGCCTATAATTGGTGAACTGTCCAGGCGTCTTAATGATAATACTCGCCGTATCCGTCTGATTGAGGATGAACTTGAGAATTTAGATTCTCGAGTAAATAGTATAGAGCAGACTGTAATGGACGCAACAAAAGAGATGAATAAATCTGCACAAGCTATAACTGAAGATAACACCGCGTTATCTGATAATGTCTCAAACCTTTCCGTAGACATAAAAAAGATTAATGCGCGCATAAAAAACTTAGTTACACGACAAGAATTACGCGAGATGCAAGAATATATGGAACTTATGAAATCAATAACTAATCGTATAAGTGCCAATAAAAATACAGGCACAATTGAATAAGGTAATTATTATGGGTATGAAATTTGAATTATTCGGCAATCTGAAAAAGAAATCTAATCCACCTGCATCTGGTGCGCAAGAATTAAATACTTCAACTGATTTAGGGTTACCTCCTATGTCTGACGATATTCCCGCACCTTTACCTCAAATGGATAATTCAATACCTCCTTTACCTCCTACACAACCAACCTCTGCAGTTCCACCCGCACCACAACCTAATCCTAACATTGTGGCTGATGTGGCAGACCTTGCCTCAAAAGGTATACCTGAGGCTGAGATGGTCCAGCAACTGAAATCCAAAGGTTATAATTTCAAAGAGATTGACACTGCCCTTGGTCAGGCAATAAAGTCACAGGTCTCAGGTGAGAACCTATCTAGTTTAGAGCCCGGTATGGCTGCGGAACAGCCTCAAGATATTAATGTTGTTCCTCAAGACCAACCATCTGGTTTCTCTCAGCAGATGATGAATCAGACCGATGTTACAAGAAACGACAACCTGGAAGCCATGATAGAGTCCATTGTGGAAGAGCGACTGGCATCATTTAAGACTGTTATTGAGAACATCAATGCTTCAATCACAGATATTCGTAGTGAGATTGAAAACTTAGATACTTCTCTTAAATCCGTTGAGACACGGACTGAAAGTACAGTCTCTGACGTAAAAAAAGAAATGGATGTGTTACGTGATGACTTTTCAGCGGTAAGTCCTAAAGTATCAAGCATTGAGCGCGCATTCAAAGACGTGGTTCCGAACCTAGTTGACGCGATATCTCAGGTAAATGACAAGCTTCACATTCATTCGGAAACAATAAATACTGATTCTATTGATCTGGATGTTTCAGAAGATAATATCTCTACAGATAAAACTCCTCTTGAAGAAAATGACAAAACCGCAAACATACCTGACAAAGATACAAATGCTGACGATAAATCTATAAAAAAAGATTCATTCTGAACTTATATCCTATTGATTTTATAAAATCTAACTTATGTCTTTTTTGCCATAAGTGTCATCATTGCAATAAGTACTGTGATGAGTATTATTACTTTTATGACAATCCCATCTATATGGCTTAAGAAATTACCAAGTCCTGCTTCAAGAAGCACAAACACTGCAATTAATACAACCAATGCAATAGCTGTTGCTTCTTGTTCTGCCATGTATGTGGGAAGATCAACACCAAGTGATGCAGTAATCAACACGATTGCGACAAGAAGTGCAATAAACACGCCTGCAACCGAGAAAAGATGCGACAGGTAAAGTCCAAGCGAACTGTAATTAATTATAAAAAATCCGATACTCATAGCAAACATTGCATCAAGTCCAACACCTTCCTCAAAAAGTTTAATTTTTCGAAATAGTGCATATGTCAATGTTGTAAACAGCACAAAAGGTAAGAAAAAGTCATAAAAACCTACCTCATTCAAGTTTCCCAAAAGTGTGCCGAAATAAAATGTCATATGTATCACATAATGTTATTATTATTATTATTATTATTATTATTGATTATGAATCTGAAGATTTACTACCTTTTTTACCAGTTCCAGTAATCATCATAAATACTACAATGAAAAACAATAGTCCAACAATTGTGACAATCGTATCTTCTCCAATTGTAGGCATGAAATCTGTAAGTTTTTCATAAAGACCGCTTGCGAAAAGGAAAAGTATGATGACAACAACACCCGCTCCTGCAATTATTGGCAATTTCATTTTTTTACCTTCCTTATCATTCAAGAATCCACCTAAATCAATACCGACCATCCCTAAAATAATTATCCCTACAAGTATTGCTCCTATGATTGTTGCACCTATTGCAAAAAGTGTAGAGAAATATAGTCCTATTGCGGTATAATTTATGACAAAAAATGCAACTGACATGGCAACAACGCCATCAATTCCTTTTGTATCCTTGTCCCCGAATACCTTATTTTTTTGCAGGAGCCCGAAGACTATCGAGACAAATAAAACAAACCGCAAGAAAAAATAATAGAACCCGTAAGTCTTCATGTTACCGATAAATATATCCATTCCTGC
>DAOVVY010000065.1 GCA_030636885.1 Candidatus Nanohaloarchaea archaeon | reverse complement strand
ATGTGAATGTATATACATCAAATTCACCGCCTGCAGTAGTTTCTACATATGCTTGGTGTGGATATGTACCATAACCTTCAGGATACCAGTGGTATATGTCAGGGCTTATCCAAAAATTGATACCACCATCAACAAAATTATTTTTAATGAATTCTGGTTGCAGATAATATGCTTTATCCATATCCGCAAGAGTTTTCATTGCTATTTGTCCTGAACTCATCTCATATTTCATTCTCCAGAAATCATCCGGCACTGCTGGTAGATTCTTAAATATGTCGATTATGTTGAATTGTTTATAATCTCCCGTTTTGGCGTCATATATTGTTCCAAGACCATATGTGGATCTATCAATTGTGTATTGTTCTTCAAGACGGGTCTCTAATGCTTCTTGTCGTGCAAATTCTTCTATACTTATTAGGTTTGACTCTGTATTGTCTGTGAACAAACCATCATTGTATACATAAAATGCGGCTCCTGCAAATAATATTGCCAGAATGAAAGGCAGATATTTTTTAAAAGTCACAGGTTTTGGGTGTGCTGTATTTTTTGGTTCAACTGTCTTTTTAGTAACTTTTGTATTCTCTGTCTTATTTTTTACAGGACTTTTTTTAGTTGACGCTACTTTTTTTGAAGGAATTTTTCCTTTAGATTTTGTAACCACTTTCGTACCTTTTTTTGCAACCATAAACATCACTTGACTTAATTATTATAATTAGATTAATATATGTATTCATTGGCAGTCTTCAGGACAATTTTGCACAACCTCATATGATTCAGGTTCACAGATTCCATTCCCGCAACTTGTAATCTGATTAAAATCATCAACTACATATTCTGGGCATTCGCCACAGTTTTTATAATCCTCGCCTAATTCAGGTTCACAGATGCCATTTCCACAAGAGACCATATCTACATGTTTTGTGTCCGAAGGTGCATTGATGACCTGACTTGTACTCGTTGTAGTGGTGGGTGTATCGGATACTACTTGATCCGAGACTGATGTTGGATTATCTGTGTCGGACACAGGTATGATGATATAGTGTGCTGCAAGAATAATCAAAACTGCAAAAACAATAATTTTTAGGGAGATCTTATACTCTAAGAAACTTTTACTATTTGTCATAACATTCTTTTTTTGTTTTATATGGATCACCAGATATTAAATATTAAATTTAAAAACCGGGATGAATCCCGGAATTTAAAAAATAAAATTGTGTATAGTATCAAACAACTATTTATGCCTGAGTTGCATTGCTTTGCATACCACGGGTCATAGTTACAGAAACACCTGAATTGTAATCGGTCATGTCTGCCCACATCCAAACGTCTTCAGTTCCTGTCAATGCTGTGAGATCATTTGCGACTAATACTTCTTCTGAATCTGTCACATTATGGCATGCACCTGTAGTGGGTGTATCTGCAGCAGCTAATGAACATGATGCTTCATATCCACCTTCAGCAAGACTTGCTTTTACAACAATTCCTGATGGGAGTGCTGATGTAAACTTAAAAGTCACATTTATTATATCATTTCCTGTATTACTTATGTTCAATCCTGAGACTGAATCAGTTTGACAGACTGTACCATCGATCTGTGTAACATTTATTCTTGTCTGTGTACCATCATAAGTGCCGTCATTTTCAACAAATGCAAAATCACTAGAACCGCATGATGCCGCATAACCGATTACATGACTTATGCTTGATGGGATTATAAAAGATACTGTAGTGGACGTTGTGTCTGCCAGAGCTATAGGTACAAACATCATAAAAAAGATACTAACAAGTATTCCAAATTCAATTTTTGTCATAGATTTTTCCATTACTATACACCAATTTTAATTTAATATTATTTTTTACTATGTGGCTGGGATATATACATATATCCTTATAGTATTATATAGGGATTATGCCACCACTAGAATAAGTTATCCGTTTCGGTATATATAGTTTGTGGTCTCTGGGTCCCGTTTTTTTAAGTTTTTAACACCTTGTTTTTGCCGAATTTTGGCCTCAAATACGCAATATGATACAAATCTGTTATTTTTCATCAAACATTTTCAACATTTTCAATTTCGGGTAAAAGATAAACATATAACTCTAAAATATCAAAATACACCTTATGTTCTTAAACACGTACTGCATCAGATCAAGAAACATAAATCTCATGTATATTTCACACACAATCGGCGGGATGATGTTCTTTCTGCCCATTTATGCGCTCTATCTGGAACAGAACCTTTTCACAATGACAAATGTTGCACTCATAATCTCAATCGAGGCGATTACTGCGGCAGTATTTGAGATACCGACCGGTGCAATAGCCGACATCTTCGGCCGAAAGAAGACATTGATTTCAGCCTATCTGTTATCATTGATATCGCTTATGTTCCTTTATCTCGGTGGAAACATGCTGATGTTTGTGTCTTACGCAATATTGAATTCATTCGGACGAAGTCTTGCAAGCGGAACGGACAGCGCACTCATCTATGACACCTTAAAAGAAGAGAATAAAGAACGATATTTCAAGAAGATAAACGGAACCTATTTTGCACTCTGGCCATTGGGCGCAGCTACAGGATCAATAATAGGCGGACATCTGGCCACTATATCTTTGAATCTACCAGTTCTTATGACCTCAATACCTTTTACAATCGCTTTAATATTGATCTTATTCATAAATGAACCGCATTATGACAAAGATAGTAACAAGAACATATTTGTGCATATGAAAAAGACATCAAGATTGATATTGCACAACAGACAACTGCTAATAATTATGGCAGGTGTGCTTATGCTTATCGCTTTAGGGGATGCTATGTTTGTATTGAACCCTATTTATTTTGAATTCAAGAACATCCCGATAATCTATTTCGGATACATTTCCGCATTAGCATTTTTCCTTTCATCTGCAGGTCATTATTTTGCGCACACAATCTCTGAAAGACTAGGTGACAAAAACACACTTTTATTATGTACGATAATTGTACCTATCGTTGTACTTTTATCAACATCTCAAGTAGGTATCCTCGCAGGCATATTATTTGTTGTTGGTTCATTTTTCTTTGGTCTCAGAAATCCGGTAATCCATCATCTTTTGAATGTGGAGGTCACATCAAGAAACCGCGCAACCGTAATGTCTGCATCCAATTTCATGGGTCAGGTAGGTTTTGCGATGTTCGCGCCAATACTCGGTTACCTTGCAGACCTTTACACGATAAATACTGCGTTTGTGATTAGCGCATTGATGTTATTTGCAGTTCCTGTATTGTTTATGTTCTTGAGAGAAAAAGAGTGATAATCATATTGAAACCACTTTTAAATGCCCAAAACCTTTTTAAAATTCATTATTTTTAATACACAACATGGCAGAAGTCTATGTTTTACGTGAAGGTAATCTGATAATAGATGGTTTTGATAGTGTGACTGCGCCTGCAACTGTGACATTAGTTGTCTATGAAGAAGATAACGAGAACAAGTACCTTCTTGTTGATGCAGGAAGTCTATGGGATACTCCCGAGGATCTTGACGATTGGCTCAGTGATACTCCTTATGATATAACACACGAAGACATATATGCTGCTATAATTACTCATAATCATCCTGATCATACAGGGCTTATTAGATATTTAGGTGGGGATACTGGAGCAACAATATACGGTTCTGATTCCATATTTCATAATCGTAAACCTCATATATTCTATATTGATGAGTCCTTTTCTGCAAAAGACATAACGATTATACAAACTCCTGGTCATGAAACTAGTCGTGATCAGAGTGTATTGGTAGATACTCCAAAGGGTGTTGTCGCAATTGTTGGAGACTTGATGCTCAATGAAAAAGAATTTACAAATATTGCTGATTTTAGTCAATGGCCACCAGAACATAATGGATATGCTTCAGATTCACGATCAACAATAAAAAACCTAGAATACGTATATAAAGTGATTCCTGGACACGGACCTTCTTTTGAACCTAAGAATTTTATTTAATCCTCAGAAATACAACCCTCTTGTAAACTCATTACCGATAAGGATCGTCGTATCAAACTTCTTTCCGTCAAGAGAATTTCTGTATGCCTCAATTATCATCTTGACACCAACCTCATCTTTATCATCAACAGTCCTAAGGTCGAGCCTTACGCAATCAACAGACCCACCAAACTCATTCATCTGCCTGATCAATGACAAAGTCTTGCAGTTTAACACCTGCATCCTGCACCCATAGACACCTTTAATCGGAAATTTCATGTTGAGCCGGTCAATAAGTCCCGCGCCTTTCTCGCATTGCCTTGAACACTTACTTTTGAATATGCAATGTTCAGTTGTCATAAGCGGAAGTTTTCCATGGACAATACATTCAATCTCAGCATCAAACTTCATCTTTTTAATCTTTGATAGCGGAAGCTCAACTGATGCGCACATCCTTTTAACATCCTTTAAACAGAAAGCTTTCGCAGTCTGAGTATTGTATATGTTTAATTGATAATCAAGATAGATATCACGACCAGCCCCCGAAAGTTTTTTAAGCAATCCAAAATTAGATACCAGAACCTTATCAGGATTAACTTTAGATATCAAATCCAGAACGTCAGCAACCTCAGCATCAGTCAATATGGTAGGAGTTCCAAACACTAGAACTTTACCTGCATCCTTGACGAGCGCACACATAGAAACAATGTCATTTTTACCTTTAGGATCGAAACCGTTCCCGACAATTATCTCATCAGCAGATGACGCGATAGCAGACTCGACACCTGACACATCATTGACATGGACAGACAGTTTAGTCCTTTTGACTTTTGATTTGTGTAACTGAACAATTGTCTTGTCAATTTTGTCAGCAAAAGTCTTATCATCCATGGCTCGCGTAACAGCCATCCTTTTTGCCTCAAGCATAGATACTGCATCTTTACGAACACGACCAATCTCGCTAAGTGGTATCATAAGCCCATCATCAACATCAAAAGAAACATCATTGATAGAAAAAGGTGTATTGCCAAGTCTTGACACTTGCTCAAGTAATTTTTCAGTTGTCATCGCATGCTTGATAGCTTTTTCAGCAACAATTGATGACTCAGAACTTACACTATTTACACCGTCAGACAAGGTCAATACTAACGCCCGACCCTCTTTAAGCGCAACCTTGACATCAACACCGACTTTCTTGATATCTTTTCCTTTGGTGTAAGTATCCTTTGCCCACAGATCAAACTTCTTGTCAAATGTCTTGTAGACCGGAGCTCCCTGTGAAACAACACTCTCGACTTTTAGTGATATAGTGTCGCCTTTATGCGCCTCTTTAGGTCGATCGAATT
>DAOVVY010000092.1 GCA_030636885.1 Candidatus Nanohaloarchaea archaeon | reverse complement strand
TTTGTTGTTCCTTTGAACGGCTTATTGCCCGCGCCCTGTTAGCTGTTACTGCCCGCAAGTATTCTCTGCAGGTCAGCACCTCTCCGTTTACTGTTGCAATAACTGTGTCCAGACAGGAAACACTATAACGGTTGAAGACAGTAACTATTTCTATGTCAACTGGGAAAAGAAGAGAGTGCCCTATCGCGCAGGGATTCTGTATCTGTTGATGATTGTTGGAATTGTGTATTATCTAGTTAAGATGAGAAAGTGAAATCGTGGATTAATAATAGAATATTCCATCAGAATTAAGCTTGAATCAAGATACAATAGTATCACGTTCAGAATCATCTTTTAAATAATTAATAAGTTCATTTACTTCAGTTTTAGATAATACCTCACTATTTTCATGAAGTCCACGTCCAGAAGATGCACTTATAGATACATCACCAAAAAAATTCTGCTTTATATGAATTTGACGTGGCACCACAGATATATCCATACCATACATTCTTTTTAAATTGCTTAATTCTAAGAAATCAACAAAGTACTTTTTTGGTACTGAAAAGCGATTAACCAACCCGCCATCACGAACCTCTGATACTTTTTGTTGTCCAATATATAAGTTATCATCAGGACCTACATGTACATTTCCAAAACTAGCAAGATATTTACCCATATAATCTTTGTTGGATTCTAAAGTTTTTAAAGTTTTTGGAATTTAACCAGACATACGGCTCATTTAAGACATATATAATATAAAAAAATGATTGCACAATTTTATCTATGATTACTGAAACTTTCTTTGTTTATGGGCATGAGAATGTCAGGTCAACACATAAGTCCACTCTTGAGTTTACAAAAGATACAGATCTCACCCATAACGGAGATTGCATCATAGGTATCGGGTCGGAATTCGGATGCGCGGACTTTTCATCAGAGTTCAAGAAAGCAGTCAAGGATGAGAATGCAAAAGTCACAATATCTATTGAGGCAGATGGAATAGTTGATACTGTTTCTGGTTTCGGGCATCCTGATATTTCTTTAACTGATAATAATGAGATTGTGATAAGGAAAAGCGATTTTGTCTGTGGCAGGACATTGTGCGTCAATTCTAATAAGGCGGCGAAAGATATTGATGCGCGTATTGTCGATTTCTTGAAAAAACCTGAGGCACGAGCTAAAGTGACTGTGTCTATATCGTGATTGAAGCAAACAGATATTAATGTTTAGGTCTAATCTTTATCATGAGCGTCTATACAGATATTAAAAACCTTAAGATACAGGGCGCAAGCGAGATTGGTAAAGCGGCAATAATTGACCTTAATTCTTACGGAAACCACCTTACGAAAGTCAAAGATAAGAAGGATTTCATCTCTGAGGTCGAAAAACATGCAGAGAAACTGAAAAGCGCAAGACCGACTGAACCGTTGCTTCAGAACTGCATTGAGTCAATCATGTCAAAGATGAGAAAGACAAAATCTGAAGAGATCATCAAGCTGCAAAAAGAACTTTATATGCATTCCAAAGAAGAGATTCTGAGACTCAAGACCAATATGCGAAAGATTGTTGAATATGGTGTCTCTGCAATACCACCACATTCAATTATACTTACACACTGCCACAGCCACAATGTGGTCAATATAATCACCAAGGCTGACCCTGTCAAGGTATTTGCGACTGAGACACGGCCTAGATTTCAGGGCAGGATGACTGCAAAAGATATCGCAGGAGCGGGTATCGAGACTGAACTCATCCTTGATGATGAGGTTGTTGATGTCATAGATCAGGTTGATGTAGTAATCATTGGCGCGGATGCAATCACAAAGAAAGGTGTGGTGAACAAGGTAGGGTCAAGGATGGTTGCAGAGATCGCTTATGACCACAAGAAACCGGTGTACGTCGCCGCATCAACACTTAAGATTATCGACAAGATCGATATCGAGGTCAGGGATCCGGACGAGATCTGGAAAGATGCGCCAAAAAAAGTCAAGATCAAGAATTATGCGTTTGATACAGTACCCTACAAACATATAAAAAAGATAATAACTGAGAAAGGATTGAAAGATCCTAAAAAGATCAAGTTCTGATATAAGACATTTCTGATAGATATGAGATACGATGCAATTGTTGTTGGCGCAGGTATAAGCGGACTATTGTCGGCACTTTGCCTGTCTAAAGAAGGCAAGAGTGTTCTTGTTCTTGAAAAAAGTGATTTTGTAGGCGGCAATGCAAGAAGCTATGATGTTGACGGATATACGGTCGATACGGGACCGCATGCGATCACATGCATACCGAACGGTCCACTTGCAAGATTGCTTAACAAATATAATGGAGGACTGCCCGAACTTGTGCCTCACGGACATTATTATTTCAGGACTGGAAAAGGTCTGCATCCTGTACCATCTGCGATCAAGGACTGGGCGGGGTTTAAAGCGATATCTAACAAGGACAAGATCGTGTTCTCAAGATTGATATTGGCTGAGATGATAAGAGAATCAGTGTCAATTGATAATTCTGAAAGATCTGTATATGATGCAGTCAAAGATTATAATGTATCAGATAATGCGTTCCGTATGATAGACACACTCTGTCATTTCATGAGTGGTAAATCAATGAAAAAGACACCTGCAAAACGGATGTTTTCAGGATTCGGTCTTGAAGGCATGAAAAAGATGAATATTGTCGATACATTATACGGACTTAAACGATTTTTCATATCACATAATACTTCCAAAAATCAATGGTACCCTGTTGGTGGTCTCGGTGCGATAGTCAATTCTATAACGGATGGGTTCTCAGAAGAGTTGGTGACGGTAAAGGCTGGTACTTCTGTTGACAAGATACTTATTGAAAATAGTAAGGCAGTTGGTGTTGAATCCTCTGGAGAAGTCTACAAGTCAGACCTTGTTGTATATTCAGGATTCATAAAAGATCTGGACAAGGTAGTGACTGAAAAATTGCCTGATACGTTTTCTAAAAATCTTAAAAAAATCAAACAGGCCAAAAGCTATACACTATGGTTGGGGATTAAAGGCAAGATCGCAGGTATGGATTATAAAGGGTCTGAGATTTGGTATGAGACAGGTGAGTCGTTCTGGGCTATGCCAACATCAAACCTTGACTCAAATCTTGCACCCGTTGACCATCAGCTAATATGTTTCAGTTTCATCGTAAAAGACAGTGTTGAAAAGACGAAAAAAGAAGGATGGGACACAATTTTATCTGTATATCCAGGAATTGAAAAAAAGATTGTTATGAAACACGAACAGGTGACCATACCTGAAAAGGCAGCAATCACTACTGATTCATTTTTCCCTGGACCTGTTTCACCATTTTCGGGGCTGTATCTTGTCGGAACGGATGTTGATAAAAGAAGTATGGGATTGACACGTGCGGCATATTCGGTTGAAGATATGCTTGTTGCTATGAAGACAGAAGGTTTTATTAAAGATTAAAAGAGTATGCTTAATTATGAATACTAATCCAAAACCAAATAAGTATTTAGATTCTGTAAATGGAGATGTATCTTTTCAACCATACACATTTTCATGGTTAATCTTCAAACTGTTGAAATTCTGCGGGATTGATTTTACTAAAATAGCAGTTAATACTGTACGAGATATTGAAGTTTCAAAGACTGTAGATAAAATACAATCTGTTAATGTGCGAAAAAGAAAAAAGCATCCTAAAGATCATTATTATCCGCCTTTTGGAAAAAAGAATATTGCTACTGTCGATAAGTTTATCCGAAGTCATAAGATACTTATGTATATTTTGACTGTGGTATTTTTTATAATTGCAGTGTTGCCACACACACAGTTCCTTAAAACTGCAACAGTCATGATTGCGTTTATTTTTTTGGGCGTAAT
>DAOVVY010000010.1 GCA_030636885.1 Candidatus Nanohaloarchaea archaeon | reverse complement strand
CTTCTCAGTATCTACATTGACCACACCTTGTGACACGACTCTATTCACATAGACTGTGCTTGAATTAAATACAATACCTTGTTCAGTATTTGCAGAAACTTCAATGTTATAAAAACCTTGTGACTCTTTAGGCATACTAAACTCAAATTGAAATGGTCCGTTAGTGTATTGTGTACGAATAAAAATCACATTGCCTGTCTCCTCAGAAACTTCAGCAGTAACATTTGCAGGAATATTTTCATCTGTATTAAGATCAAATACACGACCAACAACTTCAAGTATTTTTGAATCACCACTCTCAAGAATTGATGCAGTTATAGAAATAGATGGATTTATCTCTGCACACTTAACCATTATGTTTCCTTGGCGCGAATCAACAGTATCATTTGTTGTTGAAGTGATACTATACGAATAATTACCACACACGGTTGGATTAATTGTCCAGGCAATAGTTTGTGTATTATTAATCTCAATGGAGACTTGTCTACTTAAATTATCTTGTGTCTTAAAACTTTCAGGAATTGAAATAATTGCAGTTATCCTTGATTTAGAATAAAATGATGTGAACGTTGCTACAATGTCAAACTCTTGCGCAATTTTTATTATCTGTGGATAAATAAGATCAATCACCATAACTTGAGCTTGTGTATCTTGCAAAGAATCATCAATAAACTCTGCAGACTCATTAACAGTAATATTTAAGTTTTGATTTGTTTCATTTAATCCTTCTGTTAAATTTTCATTTGATATTTCATTTGACAATCCATTTAAATTATCATTCAAACTTTCATTTAATTCTTCATCTGATGTTTCATTTATTGATTCATTCAATAATTCGTTTAACGACTCATTTTCTGGCACCTCTAAAAGTGCATCTGGTAATTCACTTAAAGATTCATTAATTACATCACTAGAACTGACCGCACCCACCCCTCCCAAAACATTGCCTGTTATTGGAGAAGTAATCTGAGTTGTAATTGGTGTACTGTTATCAACAGTAAAATTAATTGGTGTAAATGCAAAAACTAAATATTGTATAAATAAAAATACTAAAATAAACATAACAACAATTGTTTTTGTTGGAGAATTAAGCTGACCATATGATTTTCGTCTAAAGTTTAATTGTGATTTAAATGAATAGAAACCCATTACAACTATGTTTATAATAAAGAACAGTAGAAAATTGTATTTTTGTCTATTTGAATTACTACCCTTACTCATTAAAACACCAAATTTACCAGATTTTAAAAAATGTTTAATTTTACCCTTAAAATCCTCAATATTTATGTACCAAAACAAATATGAGAAACCCGTATACAATATATTAGTAAAGGGGGTTAATAAAGGTTTAGCAAAACTATAAATATTACTGATACCAATTAACAGTAAAAAACAGATAGGATATGATACAAAATGCAAACAGGCGCACTTATTTCATTTACAGTCACTGGGAAAAATAATCACACAGAAGTTAATCGTTTTTGTAGAGCATTCTATGGATACAACGATAAATCAAATAAAGGTCAATACACTTACAAACGAGAAGGATTCATTGACAAATACCCACACATAAAGGTACAAAGAGGACTAATCATAATAAATATGGATGATGCTGAGGAGATAATAAATATGCTCGAAAAACACAATGCAGAAATATTTATGCGTGAAATAATCTTATTGCACACAGATAAACAACAGTTAAAAGATGCGTTAAATAAAAAATACAATAAAACCAGCATAATAGAACACTAAATTATAAACAATAAATTACTGATATAAGTCTCAGTAATATTCACCTACGCGCACCACAACTCAAAAAAGGCACATCAAGAGCCCACAACAGAAACAAAAAAAGATTAAAAGAAACTACATCAATGTTTATGCAACATATCAACTAAAAATCCCATAGTCTTAGAAACTTCAGATTGACCTTTACCATTCTTATTTTTTTTAGATTTTGATTTTCCACCCGAATTAGTTTTAATCTTCTGTTTAGGTTTTGATACAACTTTAGATGCAGATCCATCTTTAACTTTTAAATCTTTTTTAACTTTAGACTTAACTATAACTTTAGCTTTAGTTTTATCTTTAACATTAGCTTTAACGTTATCTTTATCTTTTAAATCTTTTTTAACTTTAGACGTCAGTACCTCTTTGACTTTAACGTTATTATTAGATTTACCATCAACATTAATCTTATTTTTATCTGCAACATTTACGCCCGCAGTAGATTTAACAACAGGTTTAAGTTTAGTTCTTGTTTTCGTTTTAGTTCGTATTTTAGTTTTAGTTTTTATTCTTGTTTGTGATTTAGTTTTTGTTTTTAATCCAATTTTTTCTTTAACATTATTAGAATTATTTGACACTGATTTATCGTCAGATGTCGCTTTATTTTTTAAAGTCACTTTATTTAATGTAACCTCTGCCTTTATTCTGTTTTTAGAACCAAGGTCAACATGTGATTTTACTTTTAACACAGGTTTTATTTTATCTTTAAGATCAAGTTTATTCTTTACATCCACACCATTCACGTTAACATCTAATCTATTTTTAGATACCATTTTTTGTTTACTATCAACAACCTTAGATTTACTAGTCCCCGAACGTTTTAACCCTAAAACATCTTTATCCACAACATGTCGAATTTTCTCTAACTTTTTAATTTGTGCTCCCAACCCACCAATATTACCAAAACTTTTCATTTTTAAACTATCCTTTGATTTATTCTTTTCATTTGATTTATCAGAATCATTTAACTTATTATTTTCATTTGATTTATCGGTTTCATTTGATTTATCTATATCCACAACACCCTCAGTTACATCAGCAATAACAGATTCATCAGACAATTTATCAGAAGGTTTAGACACACCCAACAATTCAGAATCATCCAATTCAAAAGAATCATCCGCACCATCATCAAAAATAGACCTCTCTGACTTTTTAGAATTTCCAATAGCACCCAACATACCAAACGGAGTTTCATTTGTTTTTTTATGCAACTGTATCAAACTATTTACATCATTGAGTTTCTTTTCAATATCCACAATTTTATTAACCACAGAGAATTTAGTCTCCATATTTTCAACACGAGAACTGACATCTAAAAGAGTCTTATTCATCTCATCAACACGAGAACTTATATCTGATTTTTCAAGAGTACGTTCTATCAAAGACATCTGCTTTTTTAATAAAATCATTTGATTGAGAACCTCCTCAACTTTAGAATTATCAATCTGTTGTTGTGCGGTAACCCCTCCAGCAGATATCTTTTTTGTAACAAGATTTAATAATGCTGCAAGACGCACATTTTTTTCTTTAATTACTTTCTTTTCAGAGATTAATTTAGAAATCATATTATCTTTATCTTCATCATCAACTAAAATTGGTCTCGTTTTAATCTCATTCACCATGCAAAAACCACCATATCAATATCTATCAAATTTTCCAAATACTCTATCCACATACTTACTTTTTGGTGCTTCCTCACCCACAATCATAGAAGCAAGCATCTCAAATTGTTTGCTTACTTTAGAATATGGTTTTACAACAGATATAGGACGCCTAACATGTATACTTTTACAGGCATCATGAGTAAATGAAATTGAAGATATAACTGGAAGCTCAGTAATGTTTTCAATCTCTTGTTGTGTAAGTTCATGTTTAGTATTCTTTTTCATATTAACAATAAGCCCTAAGGATGCCACATCAAGATCTTCTGCAACCCGCACACATTTAACAATATCAACAATAACTGAAAAATACGGTGTCGTAATATATAATGCTTCATCACTTGACCGCATACCGGCAATTGCTTCCCTACCAAAACCAGGCGCACAATCAAGTAAGATATAATCCGTATCAGAATATTCTTTTTTTATGCGATCAACAGTCTTTTTAAGATCTAACATATCAAGACCATCAAGATCTGTTAATGAAAGTGAAGAGGGTATTACTTTAGCCCCACTCGGATGAATATAAAATGCATCAGATACATCAGCCCCATCTTTAATTAAATTATTCAATGTAACAGGATGATGATGTATGCCCATATAAAGACCAAGATGAGGGGTTGTAATATTACAATCTACCAATATCACTTTTTTTTTAAATTTTGATGCCAGAATAATTCCCAAATTTGCGACAGCAGTAGTTTTACCAACACCACCTTTTCCCGAAATGATAGAAATCACACGCATAGATGTATTATAGTCACAGTTGTATATAACATTTACTTACACACACCAAAAATTAAACACAAACCACATAACAAAACCATCAAATAGTAGAAGAGCCCATACGATATAATTTTGTACCACATGTCGGGCATATCCCCGCAACTGCAGATCTTCCATTTTTCAATTTAACAGGATTAGGTCTCTTTATTTTTTTCGTTGCATTACATTTAACACAATATGCATCAACCATAAAATCTCACCACCAAATTATATAACAATAAAAAATAATATCTGAAAATATATAAAAACTATATGCACCCCATACAAATAAATAATCCAAACCAAACTAAATACCAATCAAATATTATCAAGGTCCAGATAAATCAATAGGACATAATACATCTACCAATTCACCCTCATTTGAAATAATTGTAGGTAATGCATCTTTTTTAAGTTTTGAATTTAAAGCAGAGTAATAACTTAAAAAATCATTTTGTGATGAAAATGAAAAAAATGTATACAACATCCGAATAACAATTTCAGCATCATACCTTTTACAAAATGGAATAAGATTATTAATAAATAAAAATAACATTATATCATCAAAAATATTAGACCCATCTCTTTTAATTATATTAATATTAGATAAATACAATTTATTTATATGTGTAAGATCAAACAATACAAGATTATTATCCCTTATAAAATCGTGCACAATAGGTATATTTTCAACAATAAAATCATTCAACGACCAACCCACAGTATCAGATTTTAAATTATGACTGGCCAAAATATATGAAGGAATCCAATCAAACTCTGCAACAAGACCATCTTTACTATTTTTAAGATATCCATTTTCAATCATAGCTTTAAACAAAGGTTTACCTAAACTTCTTTCTTTATGATAAAGATAATTTGTTTTAATACCCCAGAGTTCTTGTATCTTAAACAAAGAAATACCCTCAGAACTACCCGCACAACTCAACCAGATCAACCAAAAATTATTAAATTCAACAAGTTCTTTCATAATCGCTCACAAATACAATTTCACACATAAATTAACACAAAAACCACAACGATAGCATATAGTACAAATATACTACACACACACCCTTTTCATACAATGGCCAATAAAATATACCCCGTTTAAGCCGTCAGCAAAAAATCGTTGGTTTTGTAAAATATAAACAATTTTAGTGTACACAAGTAATAGTACATAACTACTATATATAGTTTAAATAATCACATAATCTCTGAATAAAAATCCAAAAAACCAATCTAATTTTAGATACCTCTATCCTAAAAACACAAGACATACAAACAGATACTAAAAAAACACAATCAATAACCCCCTAAATACGAAATTTAACCCCTTTAAAAATCCAAATCCACCAAAATAAAAATAAAATAAATAAAACTCAAGCATTAACACCCGACAATAAAAACATTTTACATCAAATTATACAAACTATACAAACGATACAACTATACAACCAATAAATCAAAGTCAAATAAATACCCGGATGAATGCACACACCCCTAAACACAAAAAAATAAAATAGAAAATACAAAAATACAAAATAAATAAGAACTCAAAAAAAATAATCAGATTTGAACAATATCCACCAACAAATACAAAACAAATAAAAACATACAGTTACAATAAAACATTTATGCAAAAAGAAAATACACCCCTGTGTCCAAAATGTGGATCATTTGATATGAAATATATGAGCCATATAAAAATGTACGGTGGTTACATCTGCCCAGAATGTAAAAGTATCTGGAGTTCTGATGAGATTAAAAAAAGATAATATATACAGATATAATTTACTCTTATTTTTTCACAACCTTAAGGGATATTATCTTCTGCCTATCCATTTTCTCAACAGATATAGAGATTGTCTTAAGTTCTAAAATATCCCCCTCTACAGGAACCCTGCCAAGTTTATCCAGAACAAACCCACTTATAGTATCATAATCAGAATCCCCAGTTAAGAACTTAACTTTTAACACACGTTCAACATCATCAATTTCAGATTCGCCATCAACAATAAATGTTTTCCTTCCACTCTTGCGAATCATATTTTTTGATACATCAGTCTCATCATAAATCTCACCGACAAGCTCTTCTAAAAGATCTTCTAATGTAACAAGCCCTGCAATACCCCCATATTCATCAACGACCATCGCAATATGTACTTTTTCAGCTTTAAACTCTTTCAACAACTCATCAATCTTTTTTGTCCCAGGTACAAAAATAGCAGACCTTACTATTTTTTTAAGAGAGAAACTATCTACATTTTTCCCAACATACTTCAACAAATCTTTTGAATACAATATACCAATAATCTTATCCTGCACTTCCTCATAAACAGGTATCCTTGAAAAACTAGTCTTTTCAATAAACTTAAGCACTTCAAAAAGACTACTTGATTTTTCAATACAACACATATTAATTCTAGGAATCATGACATCTTTTACATCAGTATCATCAAATTCAAAAACATTATGTATCAATTCTTTTTCTTCAGGATCAATTTCACCATCTTCAGTTCCAATAGTTACAGCAGACATGACCTCCTCTTCTGTCACAAGAGTTGTATCTTTATCAGTCAACCCATAATAATTCATAAACTTGTTTATTATACCCGACATAAGACGTATGAGCGGTGACTGAAACCTTTGTAAAAAATAAATAGGTTTAGCCACAAATATAGAAAACTTTTCCTTATTATGGACTGCATAACTTTTAGGTAATATTTCCCCAAAAAGAAGTATAAAAAATGTCATCACACCAACAGCAATACCAATACCTAATGATCCAAAAAGAAATATACCAATAGATGTTGCAAGAGCAGATGCTGAAACATTAACCAGATTATTACCAATCAAAATAGTAATTAACAGCCTGTTAGGATCATCAAGAAGTTTTGCAATCAATTTTGAATTCTTAACTTTATCTTTAACCATCTTATGCCGCGTTATCCTTCCAAGCGACAAAAGTGCAATCTCTGATGCAGAAAAAAACGCAGACAAAGCAATGAGTACCACTAAAATTACAAGTTGATACATAATTTCCAAAATTAACACATCCTCATACTAATTAGGTATAAGTCATTTATATTAATTGTGTATGAGACCACAACAATATCATTTATAAAACTTTTTCTTTGAAGGCAATGCATCAACTAAAAGAAATTCCCTTAACTTATCAAAACCATTATTTTTTAAAGCCGAGATTTTATACACATTAGTACCCATTTTTTTAGTATACTGCTCTAAATCTTTTCCAGAAATTAAATCACATTTATTGAAACAGACTATAAAAGGTACCTCAAAACTCTTCTTCATCTCTTTGTAAAGAGATACCTGTTCAGTCATCTTATACCCACAAGTTTCAGATGCATCAAATACAAAAAGTATCATATCAGACAAATGCCTAAGTGCTAAAACCGCCTGAAGCTCAATATCATTTCGTTTATCAAGACTTCTATCTAAAAGTCCGGGAGTATCCACAAGCTGAACATATTTCTCAATATACCCAACCCTCACATGTTTAGTTGTAAATGGATATGGCTGTATGTTAGGTTCAGCACCTGTTAAAGTCTTAAGCATAGAAGATTTACCTACATTAGGAAATCCAGCAATGACAACAGTTTTCATTTCCTTGAATTTTGGTAAATTTTTCAATCGTGCACGACATTCTTCTAAAAATATAAAATCACGCCGTATCTGATGAAGCACAGATGACTGACGCCCATAATACTCAGATCTTATTCGTCCTAGGTCTCGTGCCTGTGCACCTTTAAGCTTCTTTTTATAAGTAGTACTTAATTCTTTTGACTTTTCAGCAGCCCAACGAACAGCACCCAATGACTTCTTAAACTGTTCTTTGTCAATCGCAATAGAAACAATTTCAGTATAATATTGAGGCATAAGATTTACATGTGGTGTTTTCTCAACAATATTATTAAGATAATTACAAATAATTTCAACCGCAGTCTCAACCCGTTTAAGTTCCTTAATCCTTATTTCCAATAACTTATTTTCAGCCGAGACTGTCTTGCTTGCATTACTTGCCTCACTATACGCCTTATCAAGTATTTGACGGTATGGGTGTATAACGGGCATCCTTCGAAAATCTATCTGATCTTCCATAAGTTATACTTATGACAATATATCTTTTTAAAGAAGTGGATTACTTAATGACAGATTAAAAACCAAAAATACAATTAAATCTTATCATCAACAGTCAATGCAATTTTTTTAAACTTTTCAAAATCCTCTTTCAAACTAGCTAATTCCGAATCATACTGAATTGTAACTTCTTTTTTATCCAATCTCGATATCTCTCTCTGCATAACAGTTATGACTTCAGATAATTTTTCAAGCTCATCCCTAAATTCAGACACAGAACCATTAGTTACACGAATTTTAGAAACCTCATCAGATTCAGATTTTATAGTTGCACGTATCGCACCATCAAAGTCATCAGATTTAGTTTTAAGTAATTCAAGCACACTTTTAATATTTTTAATTTCCTCATTCAAGATACTCACAGACTGTGTAATCTCTCCATCAAAACGAGAAACTGTATTTTTAAGATCCGAAACATCAACATCAATTGTATTTATCTTATCACTTAATGCCATTAATTCCTTTTTTTCACTATCAACTTTATTTTTTGAAAACATAATAGACCCACAACCATAGATATATAATTACTATAACACTTCATAACCTTTATAATTTTGCCCATAATTAACATAAATCATTTAGTTTTATCATTTAAAATGCCAAGATTAAACTTTTTCTGTAAATGCTTAAGATATCTAGGTTCATATTCATTAAGTATCTTCCGCTCAAGCTGAGTCTCAAGAGTAAGTATATATTTCTTTCGCAACCGCGCAATATACCTTTGAATCCCATCAGGATTAGTAAGTATATCATCAATGTGTTCATTAACTCTCTCAGAACCGAGCAATTTGGGTAATATGACATAATCCACGCCATTATCATAAGACACAAGAGCATCCTCAATATTATTTGCAGTCACAAATACAATACATTTAGGATTTCTTTTCTTAACCTCATTTAACAAAAACATATTATCTTCACGGTCAGGGATTGTAGATATCACAAGACTCGCATTATCAATATCAAGTTTTTCTAAAACTTCTCTGTGCCTAACATCACCATAATACGCAACCATCTCATCATCAAGAAGTCTCTTTATTATTTCAGGGTTATAATCTAAAATAATAACTTGTCGTTTCATTTGCTTAAGTTCAGACAAAATCCCTTCGCCCAAAAGATGACAACCAACAAGAACAATATGATTCTTGTGACGCATAACTTTTTGTTCTTTATCTAATTTTTTATTTTTTGAAAACTGATCAAAAAACTCAAATATCAAAAGATAACGAGAAAACATATCATAAATCTTATCAGAATATTTTATGTAATATCCTGTTGAAGTCATAGTAATTATGGCCAATATCGCAGTAATTGAAAAAATTTCAACAGGGATAAGCCCACTTGTAACACCAATAGTCACAATTATTAATGAAAACTCACTTATCTGCGCAAGACCCAGTGCCGCAATAAATGATGTACGAAGCTCATAACCAAATGCTTTACCTATTATAAGAACAATGAGTGGTTTTATGAACAACACAAAAGCCGTAAACATAATAAGTGGTGCCAAATATTCAACAAAATTAAAAGAAACTATCTGAAGACCGAGAGATACAAAAAATAATGTTGCAAAAAAATCACGAAGAGAACTGACTCGACCCGCTATCTCAAGATCATAAGGATACGCAGTAAGACTTATGCCTGCCAAAAATGCACCAATTGCAATAGGAAAGCCAACATAACTTGCAACACCAACAAATGTAAAGCAGACAGATATGGCTGTCATAAAAAGTAATTCAGGAGAGGATGATGCAAACTTCAATATAGAAGGACTTATTACTTTCTTAAAGACTAAAGCTAATGCAACAAGCCCAAATCCATTAAACAATGTAAATATAAGTGACGAGATATCACTACCTGCCGTCATGCTGACAACAATGGACAATGCAAGTATGACCACAATATCTTGAACAATTAAAATACCAAGCATCATCCGTCCCGGAAGAGTATCAATTTTACCATTGTCAGACAAAAGTTTTATCACAATCATCGTACTGCTGAAAGTAAGTATAAGTCCCATATAAAGCGATGTCACCGCACTGAACCCTAATGCAAGTGACAAGAAATATGCAAGCAAAAATGTAGTGATCACTTGAAAAAGTCCACCATAGGTCACAAACGCCCCGACATTTGCAAGCCTCCTAAAATCAAGTTCCATCCCGATTATAAATAGCAGGAAAGCCACACCTAACTCAGAAAGAAGCATGACAGTTTCACTATTTGCAATCCACCCAAAACCCAACGGTCCAATAATCATACCTGCAATTATATATCCAAGAATAAGCGGTTGCTTAAGCATCTTCATGATGTACGCGACCATAGTTCCGGCAATTATTGCAAAAGCAATATCAAAAAGCAGATTGTCTATCAAAAGAACACCAGATCAATTTTATCATTTATATCTAGGATTTATAATTAATGCCTATATATAAGCTATACATGAATTAGACTTCACCCTATATATATAGAGATTCATATTACTGCAAAAGAGACATAGACACATTATCTCTTTTTATCAGATCTTGATAGATTCAAAGCAGCAATAGAGAAACAGACAAAGGTAAATGGAATAGTTATCAGGCTGGCAGGACCCAAAGCGCCGCCTACTGCATTGATTACCCAGAGCACAATACCCAGACCGACTGAAAACCACAGATTTGCGCGCGCTAAAGAGTAACTCCTTTTCAATGCATCGATTGAACCCAGATTTTCAGAGATCGCAAGAGGTACCGCATACTGGAACATCACGATCAAGAAAAGGCCTGGAATCACAAACAATACAAGACCGAATATAACCAATGCTCCTGAAAAGATAAACAGCAACCAGCTTCTTAAAAAATAATCAAAACCTTTGAACACGTCTGACACTTCAACAGTCTCGCCCTTGATAACTTTTATTGCCATCACATAGAGACCGAAAAATAATGGCACTGCCGTGATTATGAATATAGAACCGATAACAGCCACAAGCGCGGCAAGGATAAATGCAACAAACTGCTTTCTATATATATCAAAACCTTTTGAGATCACATCATCAATACTCTTTTCAACAGTAACTGCCATACCCATATATTGCACATCAAAAAATATATATCTACCTATAATAGACTAGCATAAAAAACACAACGGCATCATCTGACAGTTATCATCACAACATCTTTTTCTTGCCTTATATCAAAATCCTTATCCAGAAACATCTTGACAACATCAATGTTTGTCTTTGCATGGCTTGACATCTCAGGCATTGTGTATTTAGATATTCCCTTGACACACGCTAGATAAGGCGGCAGTTGATCACCCATATATTCATCGACTGTTGCGCCAGAATCGATGAACCTTGAAAGTGCCTTGGCCGCCGAATGCCCGACCGTTTCAGCCCTGACACCGACATCGCCTAACGCATCACTTCCCATGACAGTGTTCTCAAACTCAGCCCACAAGACGATTGAAGTACCGACAGAATCACACTCAGAATATCTGACATCGACCTTGACCGGCACATCATACTTATCAGACAGGTATTTTTCAGCTGCAGTTGCCTCTCGTTCCGATACCTTGCCTTTCTTCAACGATGATGCCGAATGCGCAACACCAGATATCTTCAAAAGCTTGCCACGATTTGACAGATCAAGCGCACACAGTTTTTTTACCGGATTAACGACCACCTTGACAACAGATCCACCTTTAGGATAATACCCATATCTCTCAATATCCATATCGACATGATACCCCATCTTAGAGAGGATAGGGAAAAGCACATGTTTAGTGTAAAGAAGTGGTGGAGACCATTTACCAAACACAGCACCACCAGTAATGTTTATCTCAATCTTTTCCTTGATATGCATCGCAGGGATGAGCAGTGCCTGTAACACAAGACCGATTGACCCTGCCGTCGCAATCTTGACATCGATATGTTTAGTCTCAATCTTTTTGGGCGCAAATTCAATCTCT
>DAOVVY010000050.1 GCA_030636885.1 Candidatus Nanohaloarchaea archaeon | reverse complement strand
ATGCCTGCCTCTTCCTCAATCTCTCTTATGGCGGCTTGGAGTCTGTCTTCACCTGCGTCTATGTGGCCTTTTGGCAGTGACCATGATGTCCCTCTCTGGCTTACGACAACCACTTTGCCATGGTTTATAATAATTCCACCTGCGGTTTCTGTGTTTTTTGTTGGCATTATTTTTTGATTGATTATTTCTTTTAGGATGTATATTATTTTTATGATTATTTTTTCATTTCTTGTAAGGTAATCGGCCTTTACGAAAAAACCATTGTAATTTATTTTGTTTCTGATTTGTCTTAGTTCGTCTAAAAAATAAATTTCGGATTGTTGAAATTTTGTTTTGTATGTATCTCCTATATATTCAATAAGTGCTTTATGTGCTCCTTCTCCTTTTGTCTTGTATCCGTCAAGTAGAAGAATGGAGGACATAAGTTCTTTTATTATCTCATAATGGCCTTCTACAATAAGTGATGGATATTTTGAACTGTCTATGGTTGATATCATCTCTTGTCTTGTATTTGCCATCTTTATCATTGATTTGGCTTTTTCTTTGTCGGGTGTTATTTTTATTAATCTATTATTCATTGAAACACCTTCAGATATCCGTTTAAGACAACTCCATTTATTATGTTGTTTTTTAGTTCTTCACTGAGTGTGTCGAAATTGTTGCAATAGAATATGTTTATTTTCCTTTTCAATAGTGTTTCATACTGCTCTAAATTAAGCTTGGTCTCTTCGCATAATAAAAATAAATCGATGTCACTCTCTTTCAGGTCTTCACCTCTTGATGCTGAACCGAATAAAATAATGACTTCTGGCATACATGTATCATGTAGTAATGTGAGCAGACCTGAATTTTGGATGTCAAATATCATGTCTATTTTTTTTAGTGATTTGAATTTTTCATTGTCTCTGTTTGCCCAATATACGGGATATTGATGTACCCTATGCTCTGATTTTATGACTAAACCATCTTCTATAAGTTCATCCAAATATTTTTTTACTGATGTTGGTGCTAGTTTTGAAATGCGACTTATTTCTCTTAGTTGAAAACCTGCGCCTGTAGGTTCTGGATTATCAAAAAATACATTCAGTACTGTCCATCTGTTATATTTTTGTAACATATGTAATATTATTGTTATGGGTGTTATATAAATGTTATGGTGTTGTAGGGGTTATCTAACTTGGTATCTTAAGAAACAGATTATCCCACCAAGACCTATCAGTTTCTCTCCGGCTTCATGTGTTGAGCCTATGACTTCAACTTTACCTGCTGATTTTTCTACTGCTGTAACGATGTCTTGGATTTCGTCTTTTTTGATTATGCTGTCTGAGATCATGACTTTTTCAATTGCTCCTAATGTGGCTGCTTTTTTTACTTCTGTGGTGCCGTAAGTTACAAGGTGTGAGTCTTTACCTAGCGCTTCCAAGAATTTTTCAATCTCTTTTGTCTCTCTTGAAATTTCGGAGGATTTTGCAATCTGATCCACAAAACCTCGTTTTATGACTTCGTAGACCCCTGTCTCTCCAGTGACGGATGATGTGCCCTGCACACATTTACCTTTTAATGCAGTGTTTTTTTCTATAAGTTTCATTATGTTTTCTTTTGTGAAACCGGGTCCTGCAATAATTATCTTGTCATATCTTTTGGAATAGTTTTCAAGTGCTTTGATTATCTCTGTATAATACTTGTTGCTTTCGTGTGTTCCGAACATCTTTCCTTTGTTTTCTGCTTCAATTTTTCCAAGCATGTTTACGTTGCTCGCTATCATTTCACCGAAATCTGCGTGTCTCTCATCAAGGGCCAATATCAGGATGTTTGTCTTTACAGCCTTTGTGCATTTCTCAAGTTTTTCAATCTCATAATTTTTCCATTGTTTTGTTATTGATATTATGTCATTTGGTGTTATCCTGAAACTGTGGTAGCCAAAGCTTATGTCTTCAGGGCCCTCTGTTATCTTTCCTTTCAGTCTTAATGTTTCTGTCACTTCATCAAATTCTATTGTCTCGACAGAAATCTTAAGGTACATTGGGCGTTTCTCTTTCTTGTCTGTGGTTTCTATAGTGCGGACTGTTTTTGTGCCGATAAGGTCGCCTTTTGATATTATCTTGGACAGGTTCCAGAGGTCATCAATTGTTTCGGCTTTTATCTTTGTCTCTTTTTTTAGATCTTTTGCAAGGATTTTCATAAATCATCACTTTTTATGTCTATTTATATGAATTTGTCATTAATACTTAAAAACTGATGACAACAAATATATACAGATATAGGTATTTATTAATAGGTATATATTATATAGGTAATATAAATGGCAGTTGTAAAGCCCGCACCACAGGAACCATTCACATTTGTGTTTGTAGCAGCAGTAGTAATATTTTTTACGTTATTTCTGCTTTTTGGGCAGGAGCCCTTATCTGATACGTCGTCAGATAATGATCTTATCTCGGATAAAGGTGAGATCATATTCTCTGCAGATTATTTGAGTCTTATCTCAAATAAGACACAGAGTGCAAGGACAATTGATTTTGGAGATTTTGAGGTAGGTTACATCTCAAATAATCGTGCAATAGAAAGTATTGATTCACTTGTTGTAGAGAAAGGATTGTTTAAATCAGTTTCAAAAGAGTTCAGTTTTGATGGTGATAATCTTGAAAATGCAAATCTGGTATTTACTGTGGATGATACAAATAATTATGGGCATTTAAGAATATATCTTAATGATGGTATTGTATTTGATAACAAGACAGTTAATGGTGGGCAATATACTATTGAGTTCAATAATCTTTTGGATCATAATGATATTCGTATTGAGGGGCAGTCAAGTGGTATACGATTCTGGGCACCTACAACTTATATTCTTTCATCTGTTGAAGTTTCTGCGTCTGCATTTGATATGGTAGATGAGATGTATTCATTTACTGTTTATGATTATGAGATGGCAGGTTTTGATGCAATGTTAAGTTATGAGGTCGGGTCTGGTTCTGCACGGCTTGATGATTTTAATGTTGAGATTAATGGTAATGATATCAATGCTGAAAAAAGACCTATGTTCGGTAGTCTCTATAAGGAAACATTTGATAGGACTGATGGTGTCATTGCGGCTAAGCCTGATACTAATTATATCAAATTCTTTGCGGATGGCGAAGCTATGTATGAGGTCGAGAGTGCACAGCTTACAATAACTTATTTTGATTCTGATAAGGCTGCAGTTTCTGAGTATACGGTCGTTGTCGATGAGGATACTTATGATGATATGGATAATAAGACGATTGTCTTGGAATATTATGTGGATAAGCTGTCAGACGATGCGCTTTTAGATGTGTCCTTGAATGAACAGATGTTTAATCAGAAGACTGAACTTTATGAGAACCAGATTGTGTTGACTCAGGATGATTTCAGGCGGGGCAAGACAAATCTGCTCAAGTTTTCAACTTATGGAATATATAGGATTTCAGATATTGATATACGGATTGTCGATGATGACAATTTTAAGATTTTTTAATGATTTTTTGTAATGTTTGTTTGTTAATATATTTAGTTTGAGGTTTTTTGATGGATCCTGTTGTAGATGAGATGGAGCATAAACGGATTGAATTGACCCAGAAAGCGTCTGCTGTGCAGTTTCAGATTAATGATTTGAATACGAAGATTAGTTCTAAGAAGATGCAGATTCAAAATTTTAAAAATCAAAGAAATGATTTTGCAGTAAATTCGGTAGAGCAGAGTATGAAACTAATCGATATAGAGGTTGGCGAAAAAGAAAAGATGCTTCGATTGTTAAATTATGAACTCAATAATCTTCAGAAGGCAGAGGTTAATGAAGTTAGGCAAGAAGAGAAAGTTGAAAAGGAAAGTATTAAGTCTGGTAATAAATATGTTGCAGGTGCAATGAAAGCGCATGGTCATCTTAAAACAGTTCATGGCCATATGAATATACTTTTTATTTTATTAGTTATTTTTTCAATATATCTTGATATTTTTAGTATTTCAGGCACACCATTTGGTGTAATGAATATACCCATTTTAGGAGCAGTACCGGTATTTATTATTATTCAGATTTTTTTAATCATGTGGTTTCTGATAGATTCTAAGAATTATGGTGACTTTGTACTCCTTTCGGTACTTTTTGCATTAAAATATATTATACCTATTATGGTACAAGTACCATTTGAAAATTTTGTAAAATTCATTCCAATATTAATCATACTTTGCATATTGAAATATAGTTCTTCTGAGGGAACTTCAGTAAATCTAAAAAGTATCATGTGGACAGGTGTACTTTTTGCAGTTTTTGCTATAATCATATCATTAGTGCCTATGATTACATCTTTACCTTCTGATTGGGGTATTGGTACGGCATCTGCGTCACCAAATGGTATGGCTGATGATGGTTCAACTGCATCTGATAGTTCTTCGACATCTTCTGCAATTTCTGGCATATCTGATTTTTGGTGTGCGATTGCTCCCATCTTCTGTGATACTGCTGCTGAGACTTCTGAAGATGATGGAACCGGTGATGGTTCAACTTCGGACGGTACTGTAAATTCTGTTGATCTGGCACTTGCTGTGCCTTTGAAAACAGTGTCAACAAGGGTTGATGATCTGGCATCAAGTGGGGAGTTTAATTGGAAAATAAAAAATGATGGTTTAAAATCAATTGATTCTGTATTATTTTTGATGGATGGCTCTCAAATACAGGACAATCATAGTGGTGAGATATATAATTTAGCAACCGGTTATGATTTGTCTTCTGATCGGATTGAATATTCTGGTGTGGATATAGATGGTGGTTTGTTTTATAAACAGTTAGGTTTGATCTCTCGGGGGGGTGATAATAATATTAAGGTTAAATTTGATAGTCCTCAATGTTCTCTTACACAATTTAAAGCACCTGTATATCTATTATATACTTATGAGATTGATTATAATATTATGCTTACATTGGTGGGTAAAAATTGGTCTGATAAACTTGATGAACAAGGGGTTCCATTAGATGTTAATGTTATCGAATCTGTATCTACAGTTGGTCCTTTTTCTGTATCTATCTATCCTGATGAAATGGAACAGCCAGTTGTTATTGTTAAGGATGATGATTTTACAATTTATATTAAGTTAGTCAAGAATCATCCCGGACGTGCAGCAATGAGTAGTTTTGAGATAGATGTATCTCCTATACTTTTACCTCAAGATTTAGATACCACTAGGTGTTCGTTTGCAAAGGCTCCTTCTGATCCCTCTTCAAATTTGGATTCGTATGTTTTGAGAGATATATTATTTGATCAAATCAATACTGTTGATCTTCTATTAAACAATGGTCTAAATAAAGATATTGAATATAAATGTTCATTTAAATATGATCCTACGTATTTTGATAAGGATTTAGGTGCCAGTACACAGCAGAGGTATATAGGTGTACATATAGAGTATACATACATTTATGACGGACTTTTTATCCTTAATACTGGGAATTTTACAGATATTGATTCCTGTTAACCCTTATAATTGGGGCTAATATATAAACAAGGCAGTCCTAAATAGATATTATGAATAAGATTATTATTTTTTTAATTTTTTCTGTAATGTTCGTGAGTGGTTGTACTGATGAGGGTGGTGCATCTGGTGGTTCATCTGTCTCAGGGAATAAAGAGACGGAGATACTTGCTGAGGATATCCTTTCATTAAATGCTTTTGAAATTATCCCTTCTGAAACACTGACTCCTGACAGGGCATTCATATTGCGTCTTGAAGCTGAGAACATAGGTAATAATGCTGTAACACTCAAAGTTGATGATTCTGGCAGTTATGATGGAGACAATGTTCTTTATGATTATTGTTCTGATATATTCACTATTGATGACCCTAGAAGTTCATTTAAGATGAATCCTAAGCCGGTTGGCACGCCTAATGAGATTGAGATTAATCCTAGTGCTCTGCAGTTTTTTGAATGGAAAATGAAAGCTCCTGGGTTAGATATAGTAACTGATGCAGGAATCACCTGTAATTTTATGGCTCAACTTTCTTATGAGGCTAGTGCTTCAACAAATACTTATGTTTATTTTGCAACACCATTTGAGATATTGAGAAGTTTCTATACAATGAAAAATATGTATCTTCTGGGAAGCAATATTGCAACCGACGGACCTTTGAAGATAAATGTAATCCCTGATGTGGATCAACCTGTCGCTATGGATAATTATGCTTGGACTGCATCTATAAATATTGAAAATGTGGGGGGTGGTCTTGCTGAAATCAAAAGTCTGAAATTGATACTTCCTGATGAGATAAATTATGTTTCTGGTTCTGATTGTGATCTTGATAAAACAGAGAATCTTGAGATCCGTAATGGAGGTTCTAATCATATACCTTGCATGTTTACACCACCAAATGAGGAT
>DAOVVY010000041.1 GCA_030636885.1 Candidatus Nanohaloarchaea archaeon | reverse complement strand
TTCCATATAATCTCCGAGGAAGTCAAGGAACAGTATGGGTCGCTGGACCCTGAAAGGATATACGGACGTTGGGACGAATGGGTTAAAAGAAAGATAAAAGAAAGGCAAAGATTGATGAAGGGTTAATCTAATCCGTAGACTGTCGCTTCGCCATCTCTGCATTCAAGACGGACCATTGTTCCTTCTTTAAGTTTGACTTTTGATGGGTCGTGTTTTATTCATAAAAAATCATTATATAAAATGTAATGTATCTCACCGTCTTGTTCTTTGGCAATTGAAAACATGCACGTATAAAACTGAAGAATATAACTGAAGAAACACAGAAAGAATTCATAAATAATTTAAAGAAAAATAAGAATGTCATTGATATATTTTCTATAATTGGTGATGTTGATCTTCTTTTGATTATCGTTGCGCGCGATTCGTCTGACATGAACCGGATACTATTCAAGATACGCCATGAATTCACAGACCTGATTGCAGACTGGGAAACAAATTACATAATGAAAATATACAAACTTGAGGATTATACCTATTGAGACATATATTAAATATCTAAGAAAACAAAAAGGGACAGAAGATAAGAATCTACCCCAAAACAAAAATTCAACATTCACATTCATCCAGATAAGACAAACCAAATTCGTATAAGACAGATGTACGATCAGATTCTAAAGTTTCAAGCATAGTGTATGCACGTACCGTAGTATCAAACATATTATCTAAATCACCATCACTGTACGAATCACCATCAATTGCAATATACGGGTTTGTGGGCAGTTTCTGGCTAAGTGTCTCAATCGCAGCCAGTATCTTGTTTCCGAGAGGTTCGACAATCTTGTCCATCTCCGAAATACCACGAACTGTGTCATAACCTAATTCAAGGTTCCTTCCATCAGCAATCCATCTTGTGAACATTGCGCATTCCATCTCGTGCAAGGTACCGTTATAGTCATGAAGCATATTTGATAGATTCTTGAAATCTTCATTGAACAGACCATAACTGCCTCCGAATGGTTCTGCTATATCTGAGATCGCATTGCATCTATTAACATACACACCAGACATCAGATCAAGATCATCTGTGTAAAGTGCGGCAAGATCCTTTGCGAAAGTTTCACCTGAATCCTCAAACATCTTCCGTACAAATAGTTGTGACCTTATGCCTTCAACATTGTAGCCGACACGACTTACCATATCCAATAGATTTTCGGTCTGAAGATACAGTTCATTGTGGATTGCAGACCATAATTGATCAGTATCAGTTGCAGTCACATCTTCATTTACCCATAGGTCTAAAAGGTCAGGGTTTATCGAGCCAGTATAGTTGCCTGTATCGGTTACCTCATTAGCCATGGCTGTCAATTCAGACATATAAGTCTCTGTGTCATTGACTGCACGATCCATGTCAAACCTAGGTATGAAATCAAGGGTTTCGTTCAATTGACGGTTCCAGCCACCATATAGATACTGATGGGCATCTCCTGCCAAAGACATATCAAATGCTTTTGAAAACAAAAGACCTACATCACCTGGCTGAACCTTAATCAAGACATCAAGTCTTTGCATATAGCTCTTGCTTATAGCATAGTGCCTAGTTGAGAGATTATCCATATCCCAAAAACCATATGAATTATCCCCCAATGTTTCATCTACCTTAAGTTTTTTTTCCATTTCAATCAACCTATCCTGTGGGAATATTGCACATAGCAATAGCTATCTAAAAATAGATAACTCCCATTCCAGAACATACAGCACACAATCACATTAATTAAACAAGAGCAATAGCTGTTCCATAAATTAAGTTTACAAAGGCAAGAAAAGAAGGGTCATCTTATGATTCTAAAAGACGGTGAGGAATCATTCCCTAAACACTTAAGCCGTAAAACATAATGTGTTTGGCAAGGGTATGTGTAGAGATAAGCCTAAATGAAGTTGTCCTATTAAGTACAACATTTAGGCATTCCATGATAATCTATATAATATTAGATAATTAAAGTTTATATATGTTTCTGTGTTTTTAAAAATCAACCACAAGCATATACAAAAGATAAAAACCAACTTATACAATCTAACCTATATATACAAAACAAATACAAATCAGTTATAGATAGCTATGCCTACCGAACAGACAGATAAAGAAAAAGAACATTTTGCAGAGATAGAGAAAGCTCTAGAAGAATATAATAAAAATATGGTTAACCCGAATGATTTTAAGTCTGAGGTCAGCACAATATCGCGGTCATTTAAAGAATATAAACAAGAGGAAGCAGATGAAAAGATTGCTGGTTCTTTTTTTGAAAAAATGTGTGCAATATCTGAAAAAATGTTTAAGATAGATCTTGATAAAAAAAGCAAAGACGCAATCGATATCGCAATTGATTTTACTGCGCTTAAAATTACACCTGAAGGTGTTGCGGGATTTTCCGTTATGGCACTTCTTTTTTTCTTAGGTGTAGGGATTATAACATTGTTCTTACCCCCTGTAATCGCACCGAATTTAATCAAGATATTAATGTTTGCAATGGGTCCTATTTGCGCACTTTACATATTCAAATATCCGCAGAGTTTAGCCACAAGTGTCAGAATTAAGAGTTCAGGAGAACTTGTGATGGTTGTACTTTATATGATTGTTTACATGAAGACCACACCTAACCTTGAAGGTGCAGTTAGATTTGCAGCACAGAGCGCCACAGGTAAAGTCGGGCGAGACCTTAAAGGCATCTTATGGAGACTTGAGAATGGTGAAATACAGACTGTTGATGAAGGTCTTATGGAATATGTAGTACAATGGAAAAATTATAACCGAGAATTTATGGATTCAATTGAATTCATCAGGGCATCTATGCGTGAAACCAACCCTGTTCGTCGTGAAAATATGTTAGATAAGTCAGTCAGCATAATTCTTGAAGGCACTAATGAAAAGATGAAACATTACAGCCGTGATTTACAGATGCCGATAATGGTCATACATGGTCTTGGTATACTACTCCCTATCATGGGTATGATAATATTCCCTTTAGCATCCATCTTTTTAGGTGACTCGATACCATATCTTGTTACATACCTGATTTTCGGGTATGATTTATTGATACCGCTTGTCGTATATGTAGTTATGAAAAATATACTTGACCGCAGGCCTTCCACAAAGACTGTTGTGGATATATCGAACCATCCAGATGCAATGCCTATAAACAAGATGCGGATAGGTAAAACAATTGTCCCAGTATGGCCATTTGCAGTTGTTTCAGGAGGTATAATTGTTTTAATTGGTATACTTATGCTTATCACATTTTATGGTGTTGATACAGCTACATTGAAATTTCCTGCAAGTTTAATTGCATCAAACTTATTTCATAGTTTAATAATAATTATAGGCATCGCAGTCGGACTTGTTGTATATTTCTGGGGGACGAGTTTCCAGAAGATTAAGATCATCAAAGACATACAGAAGATCGAGGAACAGTTCGAGTCTGCGCTTTTTGCGTTAGGTAACCGTCTTGCGAGCGGTATGCCACTTGAACTGTCACTTGCAAAAGCGCATGAGGACACTAAAGATCTTGAGATATCAGGGCTCTTAAGAGTGACAGTAAAAAATATGAGTCAGCTGAACATGACGTTCCACCAAGCGCTTTTTGATAAACAATACGGAGCTCTTTTTTATTACCCTTCAAAACTTATACGAACAATTATGCAATCTATAAGTGAAGCCGTAGATAAAGGTACAAAAGCTACTTCCATGACTATGCTTATTATATCTGAATACTTGCGGAACATAAGGACCACACAGGAAAAGATTGATGACATACTCTCTGAAACATCAAGCTCGATGAAATTTCAGGCATTTGTACTGGTCCCTATGATTTCGGGTGTTGTCGTGTCGACATCGCAGATCATCATGACCATGATGTTCAACATAGATGCAAAGATGAAGGCGCTTGATGCTGCATCTATGGCAGGAGGTATGAACCCGATGGGGATGATGATTGACCTTGAGTCGGCGACACAACCGTGGATACTGCAACTGCTTGTAGGGATATATGTCATTGAGATACTCATACTTCTTTCAATGTTTGTGATAAAGATTACAGACGGAGATGATAAGATAAAACAAAATGATCTTATCTGGCATGTCATCATCATAGGCATAATCATGTATGTCATAGTCCTTGCAATGGTGAGTCTCATCTTCGGTGGACTGATTAGTACGGCCATGCACGTTATGTGATGATTGAGATAAGATTATAAATTTTGGGCATTAAATTATCCATTACAGAGGATTATTATGGATTATGACTTGACAGAATGCCAGATTAAAAACATTGATGCTATCTGCAGAAATGGTGGGCTTGAATTTCCTGAACTTTTTGCAGTCTATACTTCTGGAACAATCGGTCCTTATTTTATTCAGAGCATTGTTATTGAACAAAATGGTCAGGATTATAAATACGCAATTGATTCCATCAAACAATTAATAAAAGACAATATTGATTATAAATTTAATATTATCGCAGGTGGTGAAACCCGTGACTGGGACTTCTCAAATCCAGTTGCATATACACTAGGAAAAGCACATGCAAAATTATACAAGAACGGAAAGATTCTTGGAGCAGACATGAACAATGAAATTATAGTACATGTTGCAGACCTCAATAATCAAGGATCATCACCACGCGATTCTTGGGTACCTATGATTGAAAATGCAGGTGGATATATCAATGACATATTCTTCTTCATAGATAGAATGGAAGAGGGTGTACATATATTGAAAGATATGGGACTGAAGTCACATTCAGTCGTGCAACTTGACAGCCCTACGTGGGATTATCTTTTAGGAACCGAACAGATAACATCAAATACTTACGATTCATTGATGGAACGTAGGAAAAATAAAACAAAATGGGCAGAAGACATGCTTTTAAGTACTGAGGGATTACAGAAGATGAATGAACTATTAAATAGTCAGGATGAGGCTGTCAGGACCAAAGCTATAAAAATATTAAATAACGGATACCCACGCATTAAAAATGAAATCATTATAGGAATAGATAATCTATGAATCCCTTATTTTAACTTGCAGACAAAGAATGCGTGGTCGACCTCGAAATGGCCTAGATTCAGTTCCGTTATTATGTCGAACTTCTCTTGCAGTTTCTTTCTCTCTTGCGCGAATATCTTTTTCGGGTTCTCGCTGACGTCAATACTTCTTGCCTTGATTGCAATCATTGCAAGACCACCTTTTTTTAGGAAGGTTTCTGCGTTTCGTATGAAGATTGCACTCTGGTCTTTTTGCGCTATGTCTTGATACAGGACATGCACGTTCTCAACTCTTGATGCGAACTGCTGTGGCATCCTTGCATCAGACAAGATAGGCATTATATTCTGCCGTCTCTTTGCGACATACAGAAGATCCCTTATTGACCTTGGTGAGAATTCAACGCCATATATCACGCCTCTCGGACCTACAATGTCTGAGATGTGACTTGCAGTCGTGCCGCTTGCGATACCTAAATATAATACTTTTGCGCCCTCAAAAAGACCTGTCTCCTTAAGGCCCATCCTAAGTGCTGCGCCCAACTTGCTCTTTTTAGGGTCCCAGATACGGTACTCATCTTTTCCTTTACGGATTACCTTCTCATCGTATACTTTGTACCTTTGCACCATACTTAAAGTTGCAAAATCTTTACCGAACCTGTAAATGCCATCAATTGTATCTTTCATAATAATTAACCCTTAAGATTTTCTATTTTCTTGTCAAACTTTTCCTTGAGCAGGTCGCCGCCGGAGAGTTCCTTGTTGAAAAAATCCATCCGGAACGCGATCGATAGTGTGCTTGCAAGAATTCTTGAACGTTTACCTCGCTCTTTCTTTTTTGCCTGGTTTATGACAGGTGCCTGGAAGATCAGACCGTGCTTAGGGGAAGGTCCCTGACCCATAATATGCCTGAAAAGCGCTTTTTCTGCACCCATGACCTGCACGGTTGAGGATGGTAGTTTTGCGATCTTTTCAAGAGAGCCAGCATCTGCTAAAAGACGGGATGCCAAAGTTGGACTTATTATCCTTGTTACGTTAGGCATAATCTCTTTTGCTTTCGTATCGACGTAAGCCTCAAGGTCTTTCATCTGTGCGTAAATGCCATTTATTAAGATTGCATAATTCTGGTACTGTTGGATATCTGTTTCTGAATAGTCGCCACCCATACTTAATCCGGCATCTTCGGACAAATCTTCTCTTTTTGGAGTATTTGCTAATAATGATGCAAGTTTTTCATTGGATTTTACCGTTTCTAAAAGTTCAGGGTAGTAAAGACCATACCATTCCTTAAGACGGATAGATAATGTGTTTGCTGTGGATTCAAGCTCATCAATTGTGCTTACCGCATGGACCAATAGACGGTCGTCTGTTGATGCTGCTTTGATTGATGTTTTTGTAACTTCTGAGTTGAGCTCATTAATGTAAAGATAATATTCGCCTGTATCTTTTACAAAACCTGTTGATATTGCAAGTTTTGAGAGGTTATCCCTTACGGTGTCTCCAGAGATGTTCGGAAATTCATCACGGAAACCATCTTTTGGTATCTCGAAAATTATCTGGTCGTCTTTTTTTCCTAGCTTTTTTATCAGGGCTTTGTCGTCTTCTGTAAGTTTGGAAGTGTTCGCAGCGATGAATCTGTCTTTTGCGTCATCAAGCTTAAATATGATTGAAGCTAACTGTTTACCGTTTGCGTCATGCGCAAACAGACCTATCGGAGTAAGAGAGATATAAGTATACATATAGAATTACACCATCGATTATACAAAGGTTTATAAAACTTTATCTTTAAAAGTCTTTGCAATTGGTGACGATATGGGTAAAATAAAACACACATTCATTAAGAGAGGCGCTAGACGTATCTACGAACAGAATCCTAAAGAATTCTCCACAGATTTTGATAAGAACAAGAAAGCGATCGCAGCTAAAAATGTTGTTGAAAGCAAAAGCATCAGAAACAAGATGGCTGGATATATGATCAAGATCATTAAGAACAAGCAGTTCTAAATATAAATTTTTTCTTTATTTTTCCTGATTTTTTTGCAGATAAGTAGTAATTATTATAAATATTCAGACCTAATTATATTCTAATAAGTTGAACTTTTTTAATTTTAATATATAGAAACGGTGTTAATAGGGGATTTGGAGATACGAGCGATACACGATTTGAAAATAATATTCGTGAATATGTGTTGGATGAGATTAGTAAGATAAGACTAAATCAGCTCAATGATTATGCACGTGCCAATCAAAAAAAATTAACAACACTCTCTGATTAGGATAGAATTGAGGATAAAAATATTAAAGAAGCGTTAATAACACCAGTC
>DAOVVY010000013.1 GCA_030636885.1 Candidatus Nanohaloarchaea archaeon | reverse complement strand
TATGTATACAATGATGGTTTGTTCACAGACAATACAGAGTCAAACCTAATAAGTATAGAAGAATTTGCACGACAAGAAGCATTAGAGACCCGTCTTGAAAAACAATACACAATTGATAGATCCACATATGGTCTTGGTACAATTTATGATGCAAAAACAGAGGATTATAAACAATTCAACATAATTGACATATTTAAGAATTTACCTGCAATACCTGATGATTTCTGGAGAATGAAATATGAGATGAGTTCAGGACAAATAGCAATGAAAACTCTTGCGGATATGGATTCTGCATATTATTTACAACCAGAATTCATTAAAAATAATTTTGTTGATGGTGGTATCAATTTCTGGAAAAATCCAGATATATACCACTGGTATCCTGAAGGGTATGGTACATATCCACACCAAGCATATGTAGAAACTACTGCAGGCGGTGAATTTGATGTATATACATTCACATACACAAGCTGGGGTGTTGAAGGTTATCAAGGATTGTCTTTAGTCCCTGCATATCCAGAAAGAATAGTTAATCCAGAAGGAGATAAAATAGATACAGATCCCACTCTAGCAAAAGAATATTTCACAATATCCATAAGCCCAGACACAGTATTACTTGAACCAACTTATCCAATATTCAGTAAGGATTGGTCAAAAAAGATATATGTGCACGTAGAGATTGCAGAAGACACACCTACAGGAGTATATGCAATCGGTTATGATGTGGCTTCCGCACCAAGTGACCTTGAAGATACATGGCAGGACCAATACCGTGAACTGTATCAAAGTAAAAGTGGATTTTCAATACCTACTGCACAATTTGAGATATATGTTAATGTTCAGTAAGCAATTAGAGTCCATCCCCATATCTAAATTTCAAAGTGAAAGTGATGGATAACAATAATTCAAGATCTGCATTTTTTCTTTTTTCTTTTTTTATCCTTTTATTATCAAACCCGTTAGTTTTTTCTGCAACAGAGATTCTATTTTCAAATCCACCAACATTTGATTTTTATCCCCCTGAAATAAATGTACTTCTTGGTGTGAATCAGTCTTTAGAGACAAAAATAGGTGTATGGTGATTCTTGGCTCCAGATTATGTTAATGTGACCTATGCACCAACAGTTGCATTGGACACAATAACTTTTGTCGATATTTATAGCACAAAAAAAAATTATGATTTTTTTCAGATACCGATGAATTACCCAAATCATAATTATACTTATTTTAATATGACCATATCACAAGATACCATAGGTAATGATTATTCTGGTTCAATTTTCATCCAATCAAATTCAACAAAAAGTAAACAGATGATCCCTGTAGAAATACATATCAACAATTCAAACCCCATTGATTTTTTCGCAACGCCCGTAATCGTAAACCCCATAGTCTATCCAGATGAAGACCTTGAGGTCCATATAAGCATACATAAATCCATATACCCACAATCAGAAGCAAAAATGGAAGTTATATATTGTGCAGTAAAAGAAATATCTGAGATATGCAACATCTCAAAACCTATGTATGATACAGAAACATTATACCTTAAACAATGGCTTAATTTTACACGATTTTTAAATACAACCAACATGTCTCTTGATTCTTACAGCTTCAAACTTGAAGTATATTATGCAGGAGACCCTGTCGCAAAAGAAAAATCAAATACATTCATACTCTCAGAAATTCCATCAAGCAACCCACCAACAGATGAACCTGAGGGCACACCATCACCACCCACATCTATTCCGAGTACGCCCGAACCAGCTGAGGATACAACCGTAATGATTCCTATCCATAAATCATCAATTGCTCTTTCTGTGCCTTTGGTTGTTGCATCATCTCGCGAACAGACAGAATCGTTTATTGTCGAACTGGAGAATAATGGAGATTATATGGTAGAATCAGGACATATAAGCATATATGGCATCCCTGACGGTTGGATCACTGTAGAACCGGCATACCAAAATATACCTATCGGAGGAAAAGTGCAATACAACATATCCCTAACAATTCCTTTGTTTGCAGATATTGAATCTGAATTCTTCATGTCGGTATTATTCTATGAAGATGACACATTTAAAATCTCAAAAAGTTCTAAAGTAATTTTAAGCGATACACTTTCTGATGTTGCAAGAAGATTAATTATTGAAGCTGAAGAATATGAGTCGCTTTTATCCTTGACCCTTGCAGAGTTTAAGGATTTCGATATCGTTATCGAAACGGATTGCGAGGGTATGTCATGTGAGGACGCATTATATTTAAGTGATGTGCTCTTGAATGCCAACAAGACCACAGATTCAATAAACACCACCAATAATATTCTTGAATCTTATGCCCTTGCATTTGAAAAGATAAATGAGATATTAGAACAACGATATATTGAAAAAAGACAGACTTTAATGGACAGATTATTAGAACTCAAAAAAGAGATTAGTCCTGAAACACAACAGATCATATCAAAAAAACTTGAAGAGAGTCAACAAGAATTTTATGATGATGATAATGTGGGTGCATACAGAAAATTACAAGAGATAGAATTACTGCTCGATACATTCAACACGTCTGCGTATTGGAAAAAATGGACATATATGGCAATATTATCTGCATTAATATTGATTGTCGCAATCATTGCATTATACATCACTGAGGAGCATAAGATAAAAGACCTGACTCGACATACAGTCAAAAGGCATCTACATCGTATGCATACAAGCATTGCGCAAAAACGAAACAAAAAACGATATGAACATAAAAGTTCAAAAACATAACACCTAAAATATTCCAAAATCTAACAATATATAAAACATAGGATACATTTGATTCATATGTACCTTTTAAGCTTTTTTGCAGGCATCATGACGCTATTTACACCTTGCATATTGCCCTTGCTCCCTGTTGTGTTCATATCCATATTTAAACAATATAACAAATACCACATATTTTTCTTACTTACAAGTTTAACCTTGACATTTACATTAATTAGTTCAATTCTTTCAATAATAATATTTGCATTCCCATTTAAGGATTATTTGCAAGTTTTTGCAGCATCAATAATATTTCTTATGGGGATTGTTATGATTGATAAGGATTTAGAGATTATGATATTTGGAAAATACCATCAATTTGTATCCACAATTAATTATCGTTTTCAAAATAAGATTAAGATCACTAATAATTCACGAAATAGACCGCCGAATAGAAACAAAATTATTGAAGCATCTTTAACAGGTATATCATTTGGTATACTTTGGTCTGCTTGTGCAGGACCCATACTAGCATCAATTATCGCATTATTTTCAACAAATACTACTTTTACTGCAGGAATTGTATATCTATTCATTTATTCAATGGGTGTTTCAGTTTCAGTTCTATTTTTAAATTTGCTTTTCAAATATAGTATAGATAAAAAACTAAATATTGACCCTGCACAATTTGCAATAAAATTCAAAAAAATTGCAGGATATCTGCTCATATTTTCAAGCATTATGTTTTTACTTGGTATTGACAAGATGTTACAATCTATGATATTATATTATTTTCCAATATTAATATGAAGGTAATCCGATGAGATTAAAAAGTTATATTTTGATTTTTATTTTTATATTAGCTGCATTTATATCAATCTCATCGTCGGGATTTAATGTTAAATCTGATGATAAATATACATACATCTCTTACTTATCATGGTATAATTCGTATGATGATGCTTTGGCAATTGCACAAGAAGAAGACAAACCAATTATTATCTATTTTTGGGCATCATGGTGTAAGTGGTGTAGGTTGATTGAAGGAGAAGTCTTTATGGATTCAGAGGTTCATGAAATGTTAAACAATAGTTTTGTACTTGCTGCATCCAATCTTGATTTTGAAAAGGATATGAGCTCACGGTTTGGCATACAAAATTCAGGACTAATTCTTTTCCTTGATAAGGAAGGAAACACATTACAAACTGTAGGCTACATGAAACCAAAAAAGTTCCTTGAATTATCACAACATATGTTAGGGGTTGCATCAAGATGACATTTGGTAACTTGATGTTGTATATTGGTTTTATTCTAGTTGCTAGCTTTGTGATACTTCTTGAAGCATCAATTAAAAAACCAAAAAAATATTCTTTTGAAAAATTACGACAACTTTCAAAAATGAATGCATTAATATTTCTTTCACTTCTATCTTATTTAGTATATCTTTTCTTACTACCTGATTTCACAACAAATGTTGTCTGGAAATATACAGAGAAAAGTGCACCGTTTATGTTCAAGATTTCTGGACTATGGGCAGGACAGGAGGGTACTTATTTCTTATGGGCTGCATGTTCAGTGATATTTATCTATCTTCTTCTTATTTCAAATCAAAAAAATAAAAGTAATAGTAAATTATTTTTAAGGACATTACAAGTATCAGCACTATCAAGTCTTTTTTTAATCGCCATGGTGATCTTTTCATCACCTTTTGATTCAATATATGACATTGACCCTGATCTACCTAGTTTTTATGTACCTCAAGATGGCAATAGCTTAAATCCAGCACTTCTTAATACACTTATGGTAATTCACCCCCCAATAATATTTATAGCTTATGCGCTTTTAATCATACCATTTTCAGCATCATTTTGCATACTTTTTAAAACCCGGAAAAATGACATATCAGAATGGGTGGGTATGGTCAGACCATGGTTGAGATCATCATGGTTATTTTTGACATTAAGTTTGTCATTGGGTGGTCTTTGGGCATATATGATTCTTGGTTGGGGAGGGTTCTGGGCATGGGATCCTGTTGAGACATCATCATTAGTTCCATGGTTTATAATTACGGCTGTGCTTCATCTTTTGTATAGAATGAATAATCGTAAAAAGAGGTTTACGATACTCGCACCAGCACTTACAATAGTTAGTTTCATCCTTGTTCTTTACTCCACATTCATTACAAGAAGCAGTCTTTGGGGGTCAATACATTCTTTTGAATCGGTTGCACTTTCAGTTTCTGTAAAGATAATTCTTACATTTATTAGTTTATCAATCATTTTACTTTTAATTTTAATATACAAAAAAATCACAGATAAAAAGGTGATTAAATCATTAAAGAAAAGTATTGATTCTGAAATAAAATTAGATATAGATACATCATTTTATATTATGTCCGCACTTTTAGTACTACTAACAATCATATCACTTTTCGGTTTAACATATCCATTTCTCTATGAATTGTTCAGTCCGCAAAAACTTGCAACCAGTATAGAATTCTATAACCTGTGGTCTTATGTGTTTCTAGTACCGCTTATATTGTTTACAGGGTATGGTATGTCACTTTCAACGGTTGGAAAGAACAAAGAAATTATATTTAAAATTGTAGTCATATTAACAATAGTTTTTGCATTTATACGACCAGGCAATAATCTAACACTTCTTGATACCTCTGGATTGTTTTACATGACGGCATCACCTGTCTATAAAATTATAGGTAATCTCTCATTATTATCAATTGCACCACCATTGATATATCTTTTGTTTACAGTTGTATTGAGAATGAAAAATCAATTGAAACGGCAGTTAAATCTGAAACGAAAAACTAAAAATCACACTATGCAGTTTGCTCAAAAAATGTCAGTCTCAATAATACATCTTGCGGTATTTTTGATAATATTTAGTTTAATGTTTGCATCATTTACAACATATTTCGATACCAATCTAAAAAAAGAACAAGGTTCTATTTCTAAAACTCCAATCTTTTCAAATCTGTTTGGTACGGAGAATTATTCAATCGTCCTTATTGATTACAAAAAAGAGATGTCAATAGATAAAAAAGAATATCCTAAATATGCTGAGATTGCAGACATTATCTTTAATCCCTATGATCATACAAATGCTGTGACCATTTACGGTCTTGTGACAGAAGTGAAACATGTCTCATCTTACTCGTATATAAAAATCACAGATAATAATCAATATTTATGGACTGCAACTACAAAAGGAGATTATCGTCCGGGTGATTACCTGGTTGCTCACGGTAGCTTATTCTATGATTTTAAAAGTCCTACAACAGGCACAGTATATGATTTTATTCTTTTCTCAGATAATGTCAAGATTACAGAAACCAATTTAAAAACATACCAGGAACATATAGTTCTTGATATCTATAAAGACGGGAAAAAGATAACAGACCAAAGTATTATCAACACACATAACAAATATGGAGGCGAAGTTAAAGTAGCTGTTGACAGGCATATCCTATATGATGTATATATTACCTTTAATGGTTCATCTGATGAAGAGTTATACTTTTCTGTCAAGATTTTACCATTTGTTAATTTAATGTGGTTGGGCATATTATTGTTTGCATTATCAATGACTGTAATAATATTTACAAAAGAACCTAAACTTACATCAATTGTGAAATTAAAATCAAAAAGTTTAAAGTCTACTTCAAGGAGATGATATCTTGGAAAATATAATTCATGTTTCTAAAATCTCAAAAAAATATGACACACTTAATCTTAAAGATATAACTTTTAAGATAAACACAGGTGAAATTATTGCAGTTCTTGGTGCAAATGGTAGTGGTAAAACAACCCTGTTAAAAATGTTATCAACTAGTATAAAACCTGATTCGGGCACTATTAAATATAATCTGTCAAACGGAAGTAAAACCATACAAGATGCACGAAAACAGATAGGTGTACTCTTTGAAACACCATCACTTTATGGGTGCATGACAATATCTGAAAATCTTGATTTTTTTGCAGACCTATATAATATTGATAAAAGTCAGAAATATGAATCAATAAATGCGTCATTGGACTTGTCTGGGATTTCGGATTGTAAAGATTTCATTGTTGATTCTCTTTCATATGGTCTTAAAAGACGTGCAGACATATCCCGAGTATTTGTTACAAATCCAAAATTAATTATTCTTGATGAACCCTTCAAAGGTCTTGATGCCAAAACAATATCTAATCTTAAAAAACAATTTAAGGAATATTCAGAGGCAGGGACGACAATAATATTTTCAACAAATAACATAGAGGATGTGCGTCATATTGTAACTAAAGCAATATTCTTGCATGAAAATCAATTTTATTTTTATAATATAAACAAAATACGGGAACTATATGTATCTAAAAATAGATAATGTGTGAGGTGAAGAGTTAATATGAACAAAAAAAAGAATACAAAAAATAACCTACGACCACCCATATTACGTTTAATAGTAAATGACTTTCGTTTAATTGGAAGAACAGGTGCAGGCAGTTCAAATGTTTTTGTATTTGTAATTATTTTAGCATTTCTATTCGGTCTGTTTTTCAATAGCAATCCACAAATTACGAATGTTCTGGAGATAACACCAATTTTATATTTGTCAACGATTGTTATTGCATCCGCTATGCGTATTTCATCAACATTAGTTTATGAACGCGAACAGGGTATAATTAACCAGTTTGTAGTTGCACCATTTTCAAAAGATATTTTGTTCATCACAAAGACTATATCAAACTTTATTTTCCTTTTTATCGTCAATATTGTATATTTTGCAGCACTTACACTATTTATAAATACACCTGTAGATTATCTGATGCTTAACTGTTTTTTAGTTATGTCATTTATACTGATACCATTTTCAATCATAGGTACATTTGTGTCAATAGTTATGATTTCAGCACAAAAAAATGACATACTATTTGCATCAATCCTTATACCTCTTGAAATGCCTATACTGCTGAGCGCGATATCGACATTATCCAAACTACCTAATAATTATCTGTTTGATGTTTTATCTCTTTTATTTCTCACATTATACACAATTTTAATATTTTTTATAGGTGCATATATCTCTGAAAGGATAATGGATCCGTATTCTTAATGTTTACAGAAGGAAATAATTAGAAGGTAGTTGGTTAGACTTGCACAGATAAGACAACTATTATAAACATACATAATCAATATTCTTATGATTATATGGAAGAATACACATTATTATACAAAGGACTATTTCTTATCCACCCACCTTTAGCGTTTGCAGCATATGCAGGGTTTATGGTTGCATTCATCTCTAGTGTATTTTATTTTGTCAAGAGACAAAATCGATATGACACATTATCATATATCGCAATCAAGACCTCATTTGTTACACTGTTTGTTGCAGTTTTGTTAGGTATGCAATTTTCAAAACTTACATGGGGTGCTTATTGGAATTGGGATCCTAAACAAACAGTAACTTTTGTAACGCTTTTGATATATTTCGCATATCTGTCTTTGCATTCAGTGTTAGATGGCAAGTCGCGCGAGTTAGGTAGTTCAGCAATATCAATTATAGGATTCATCTCAGTTGTATTCACATATGTTTCAGCAAAATTCTATATGACATTGCATCCTGAAGGTGTAGGTAGTATAATATTTCCGGTGAATGGTTATCTGTTTGGATTATTCATGTTTATGTTTCCAATGTTAAATTTACTTTACATTAAACATATATATCACAAAACTAGAGGCAATACAAAATGAAATCAAAGACTGTTTTGGTGGTATCAGGCATAGTTATTGTACTTATGATACTAACATTCGTGTTTGATAAAAGCTCGATCTCACCTTACATAGAAGTCTCTGAGATAACCGATAATATAGATGTATATAATGACACTTTTGTCCGTGTCATGGCAAGAGTGAAAGAAGATAGTTTGTATGAATCTCTTGAGAATAGGACAACTGAGTTTATAATTACAAATGCTGTTGACGAGATACATGTCATTTACAATACTATCGGTCTTGATGTGCCTGAAAATGAGATTGTTGTCGTATCGGGAAAAATGTCAAATGATATCTTGTATGGAGTTAAGTTAGATACAAAATGCCCCTCAAAAGAAAAAGATAAAATGTATACTGCGAATTAAATTTGATTAATTAATGTATGTTCCACTTTAAGAGTTAATGGTTTTCCATCCATTGCCATGATCTTTATCTCACCCACAAGAGGGTCTGTCTCTTTAAGATATAGGTTGTAATAGGGTATTCTATCATTAATCCACTTAAGTTCAACACCACCTATGATTACAGCCTTAATGTCCATATCAGGTGTGTCTTTGTAAAGTATACTAATTATATTACTGTCACAATCTAAAAGATATCTATAATAAGGATGTGTCTCAAACATTCTAGGATTTTTAAGTGTGCATTCAGACAATACTTTCTGTCCAATTAAGAGTGCATCATCCTCATCAATATTAATTTCTGTGAGCAGTTCAATTTCAGAATCTGTAAAAAATAGATTATTGTCCGATGAGGAGATAATCCCTTGTTCAGGTTTGTCAAAAGTCTTTAAAGTTTGATATTTAGCATCTATGTTTTCAATTAAGTTGTTTTCATGTCCTGAAATTATAATCCCTGTGATTGTAAGAGGTAATAATGTTGAGAATAAAATCATCAGACTTAATCTTTTTACAGCACTATTTTTTTTGTTATTACTATTTTTGTTGCGCTTATTTTTTATCTGTTTTGTATGTTTATTTTTTGTTTTAGTTTCAATTTTATTTTTTTCAAAAATAGGCAGTGATATGAAGATAAGGTTCACAACTATAAAAACAATATTAATTACAAAAAGTATGCTGAAAAATGCAAATATTATCTCGTTTTCAAAATCATAACCAATCCAGACTGCATGCATATAGGCTATGAGGTATATAATACTACCCACTTTATGTGTGCATCGCCAGACAAAATTATTATATCTTTTGCAAATATATTTTGAGAATATGCCACTTAAAGACACAAAAATCAATAAGTACATACATAAGACGCCCAAAGAGATTGCAGTTGATATTGGATTATCATTATAGATAAATAAGATTTTTTTGATATCTATTACAACCCCCCACTTAAACTTATCGATAAGGATAGACAATATATGAAGTATTGAGAAGAGGATAAAGATGAGTGATGCAATCTTATGAGACTTGTTAGATATTTTTTTAATTTTTGATGAAAATGGACAAATTAAAGGTAAAGTACTCACATAAAATGCAGATACCAGTGCAATTATTGCAGAGATTCTGGTCAGATACCATATATATTTCGTTTCTGCAGATTTGATCATAAAAGCTAACAGAAATATAGATAGTATTAAGTAAACTATATTTTGTGGATTCTTTAAGTTTTTAGGCATTCTATGCATAAATTATCCCTTATAAACTTGTTATTTTTCAATCAATATACTTCAGTTGATATAAAGTCTACCTATCAAAATTATTTTTTAAACCAACTAAATGCATTATACTTTTTTCTTTTTAAAAACCATTAATATATATAATCTAATATTTACAATATATATAACATTAACTATATCAATGTCTCTAAAATATGTAATAATAAAGTTTATTGTAATTTAAATAATATTTATTTTTGGAGGTCTAAACAGGTGCATAAGATGAGCCATAATAGATGTAAAGCAATGCCTTTAGTTTTATCTATTATAATTTTAGTTATATGTGTTGTTTTTCCTGTAAATATTTTTGCAACGTATGTAAATATAACTGGTTCTTCAGCTTTTGGTACTGCACAATGGTCTGATGTTACAAATGCAACTGGACTTCCCGAGGGTAACAATTCTTTAGGTGGGGACACAGATACTGGAGATTATTTGAATGTCAGCAATTTCAATATAACAGGTCAACCAGATTATTTTAAATCAGCTCAAATTTATGTTCATTGGTACGGCACTGGTTTCGATAATGATATTTATTCTATTGAATATGACATAGGTAATGGTACCTGGCTTGTATCTTCAACATTTACAACTGCACCAGCATCACTTACAACACAATCTTTTGATGCGTCAAGTATTGCTAGCTGGGATAATGTCTCAAATTTATCTGTACGTTTCAATTATGATACACGTACAAATGCAGATGATATAGAAACAATATATGTCGACGCGATTTGGGTTCGTGTTAACTATGACAATACCTCACCCACATGGTCAACAGATACAGGAATTACAAGTCTTTTAGATCTTCAATCCAGTGGTACATTACGGGCAGATTGGAGTCCTGGAACTGATTCTGAAAGTACGCCAGTCACGTATAATGTTTATGTATACAACAGTTCAGGAACTTTTGACTGGGACACACCAAACTATACAGGAATCACAGCCAGTCAGTACGACATTACAGGACTTACAAATGACGCAGAGTATCGCGTGGGAGTTCGTGTTGTTGATAATGTAGGTAATATAGATAACAATACTATAAACCTAACTGCAACTCCGACAATAGACCTAACTGCACCCTGGATTATGAGTGTAAATGTTGAGAGTTATAGTTCAAGTGCAGTTGAACTTAAACTGATTCTTGATGAAGCAGGAGATGCACAGATTGAATGGGGAGCAGATACAAATTATGGTAATTTAAGTTATTATTATGCCAATATGTTATTTGAACACGAAGTACATGTTTTTGATCTTCCCGACAATACAACATTACATTTTAGAGTATTGACAAATGACTCAGCCAACAATCAAAGAATTTCTGACGATTATGAATATACAACACCTGTCGAACATAATGTCACAGACAATGATGTATGGTATATAAAATTTGAGGATGATATTGAACAAGCATATGTGTCTGGAAATGTTACACCAAAAGTCCTATTATTTGCACAAGACAGTAATACGACCAGTACTGCAACAGTCACATATGATATTTTTGATATCAATGGTAATTCCGCACTTGTGACTGGGACATCTATGACTTACAATTCTACAACACGTCAATATGATGGGACTCAATTCAATACAACAAGTTATGATGGAGGCTATTTAAGATTGACAATCCATGCAACCTTAGGTGATCTGACAATCGATGAACAGCAAAGTTTTTTTATTGGTACTTTTGAAAATGCAAGAGGTCTGCCCTATATGTTAAAACCATTTAAAACAAGTATAGGTCCCACATTTAATGCATCAACAACACATCATTATTATTTCCTAAGTTATAATGATGGTAATCTGCCTGCAGAATGTAAAGGTACAATTACAATCGATGCATGGGATAATGTGTCCGCAAGTATAGTTTCGGCAGCAACACCCGATTATGTTGCTCATGGAGTATACAATTATACCTTTGCAGCAGATACATTTACAAACGGAAATGAATATACCATC
>DAOVVY010000121.1 GCA_030636885.1 Candidatus Nanohaloarchaea archaeon | reverse complement strand
TACCATCGCCGTCTAGGTCTTGTGCTTCAATTACGCATGCCCAGTTATCTTCGCCGTTGTAGTTCTCTAAAATTAGGTCTTGGAATCGGGTGAGTGCTAATACTGCGCCTTTTGTACCGTTAAATCGGTTTCCTGCAAACAAAAGGATGCTTTTTGAGGTATCGTTAGGATTTATTATTTTTGCAATTATACCTATATTATCTTCATTGTATATTTTGCCAGTCTTTTGGGATATTATTCCTCTAAATGGATAAGTATCTATCTTGAATTTGACAGGTAGGTAATTGTTTATGTCGCTTGTTATCAGGTTTGTAAGTGGTCCGCCTAAAACAATCATGTTTGTCTCTTGCGCATTACTTGATTTTTTATCGATATCTAATGCAGTTGTAAATGTTTTTGGTATTGAAATAAATTGACCTAGAAATAATGCAATGTCTATTGCGTAATGTCCATCTCTGGCACGAACTTGATGTGGACCATGGGGGTCTGGAGAACCAACGATTATTTGTGAATTAAGATTACCATTATTTACAAAGGGGAATAAGAATGTTTTTAATTTTTCAGATTCTTTTTTTATTGGCATGTCCGAAAGTTTCATGTCTCCTTGAGGTAGTTCGAGGGCAAATGCATTATTTGTAATTGTATAATATTTTGCTATTGTGCCACCATATTCTTTTTTTGATTTGACCTCAATCAATCCGTCTCGTTCAAGTTGTTTTATGTGGTAGTATACTTTCTGTTCATGTAGACCTAGATGTTTTGCGATGTCTGCTGGGTATCGTGGTTTTTCTGCTAGAAGTTTTAATATTGTCCATCGTACTTCATTTAAAAGACCTTTAAGTTTCTCGGGTTCATCTACGAGTATTACGTCCTTTGAGAAGAATTTACCATTGATTTCTTTTATGAGTTGTGCCATATTAATCACATATTATTGACCACCAAGTAGTATTAATCAGTTTATAATGTTATTATAAGTTTAGTTATAATACTTGTGTATATTACATATATAATGTCTATTTCTTTATAAATGTTTTCAGTAGTATATATACTGAATTATAAATTCATTTATAATATGCTTAATTGCTTTTTAAAAACTTTTTATAAATACATACGGTTAAATGTACTATATATTATTTGCTCTGATAATGATTTTGATTTGTGATTAAAAAGTTATGGTTTGATTATATGTGTGGGATTGTTGGTTATAAAGGTAAAAGGGAAGCATACCCTATAATTGTTGATAGTCTTAAGACTCTTGAATATCGTGGTTATGATTCATGGGGGGTTGCTGTTGTTTCTAATCCCGCAATCTCTATTGTTAAGGAAATTGGTAAAATAAGTGATGCTGATATTTTGACAAATATTGCTGAAGGGACAACGGGTATTGCTCATACTCGGTGGGCAACACATGGTAAAGTTACTGGTGCGAATTCACATCCACATATGTCTTCAGATGGTCATATTGCTGTTGTCCATAATGGGATTATTGAAAATTATCAGGAATTAAAGATTAAACTTATACAAAAAGGCTATACCTTTTTATCTGAGACTGACTCTGAAGTGATACCGTATCTTATTGAAGAATGTATTAAAATGAATGCGGGTATTTCTTTTGAAGATGCATTTTGTAAAGTACTTTCATCTCTTGAGGGTACGTATGCTATAGTCGGAATTCATAAGGATTCTGGGCTTATGGTCTGTGCACGTAAGGATTCTCCGATTGTTATTGGTGTGGGTGATGAAGAATTTTTTGTTGCAAGCGATTCACCTGCTTTTATTAATCATACCAAAAATGTTGTGTTTTTAGAAAATCATGAAGTTGCAGTATTTAATGGTAATATGAAAATTGTCTGTTCTCTTACAGGTAATGAAATCGCTAAGACTGTTAAAACATTAGATTGGGATGTAGAACAGGCAAAGAAAGGAGATTTCAAGCATTATATGCTTAAGGAAATATCTGAGCAAAAAGATACTATAACAAAAGCAATTCATCAAGATGATGAAGTGCTTCAAGGTATTGCTGATGCAATAAATGAATCTTATGGTACTTTTCTTATCGCCTCAGGTTCATCATATAATGCTGCACTTTCTGCGTCGTATACATTTTCTAGGATTGCAAAGAAACATATAAATATTGTTGATTCTTCAGAATTTCCAAATTATGAGCATTTTTTAACACCTCAGACACTTATGATTACTGTATCTCAATCGGGTGAGACTGCAGATGTCTTAGATGCTGTTAAGGTTGCAAAGAAAAAAGGTGTTAAAATATTATCTATTGTAAATGTTATGGGTTCTTCTTTAATGAGGGATTCAGACCATACACTTCTTATGAATGCGGGTCCTGAAATTTGTGTACTTTCAACTAAAAGTTATACCTCTCAGCTTGCAATACTTACTCTTTTAGCTTATGCATCTGTTGGACGGGTTAAAGAAGGTAAAGAGTTGTTAACGTGTGTTGCTAAGCATGTGGGTGATCTTACAGATCCTAAAACTCTTTTGACTACAATTGAGCTTGCATCTTATCTGAGAGACAAAGAGCATCTTTATGTTATAGGTCGTGGACAGAGTTATCCTACTGCACTTGAAGCGGCTCTTAAGATAAAAGAAGTTTCTTATATACATGCTGAAGGTTTCTCTGGGGGTACTTTAAAGCATGGTCCTATTGCATTAATTGAAGAGGGGACGCCTTGTATTGTTTTTGTTCCAAATGATGAGACCAAAAAAGATGTATTAAGCAATGCTATGGAAATCAAATCAAGGGGAGGGCATATAATTGGTGTGTCTGATGTGGACAATGAAATATTTGATTCGTTTATTAAAGTTCCAGATGTGGGGCACGCATCACCAATTTGTGATATAATACCTATACAAGTACTTTCATATTATTTAGCAATTCTTCGTGGTTGTGATCCTGATATGCCTAGAAATCTTGCAAAAAGTGTAACAGTTAAATGAATTAATGTTAATAAACTATTTATGTAACTGTTGGATAATTTATTATAGTGTTTAATCTATTATAGTGTTTATTTTGG
>DAOVVY010000089.1 GCA_030636885.1 Candidatus Nanohaloarchaea archaeon | reverse complement strand
TGCTGCATCTCTTTTAGCAACTGTATTAAGAACATCATTTAAATCATTTCGACCTGACATGGTTCAGATACTTTTAGGCGGTTATGATTCAACTGGTCCTCATGTTTATTCAATAGATCTTGCAGGAGCAATTGAAGATGCTAAAACATTCGCATTTACAGGTTCCGGTTCACCTATGGCTTTAGGTGTGTTGGAAGATGCTTACACTGAAGGCATGTCTGTTGATGATGGGCTTAAATTGATACACAGTGCACTTATGGTTGCAAAGAAAAGAGATATGGCCACTGGTGGTCATTCAGTTGATGTTGCAGTTATTACAGAAGAAGGGATCAGATGGGTTCCTGAAGATGACATATTAAAATTGAAAAAATAAGTTTTTATTTTATTTCAGTTTTTCACTTTTAATTTTTTTACTTTAACATTATCATTTTATCATTATTATAATTTTTTATTTATATTTTAGGTCTATTATTATCCGATTTTAATATTTTAATCTCTGGTGAAAATCTATGAATCTTAACGAAATAAAGGGCAAGCTTCCGGCAGGCTCAATGATTACAAAAATACTTTTTGAGGGCTCAGATATAGTGCTCTATACTAAAAATAGAAATTTCTTTGTTGAAAGTAGTCAGGAAGTGCGGGATCTTGTGCAGTTGTTAAGAAAAAGGATAGATATTAGACCTGATGTTGCTATTTGTGAGAAACAAGATGTGGCTGCTGCTAAAATAAGAAAGATTGCACCCACTGAAGCTGAAGTTGGTGAAATTCTTTTTGAACCTGAATTCAGTCGAGTTATAATTTATGCAAAAAAACCAGGTTTGATTATTGGTAAGCAAGGACAGACACTTAAAGAGATAAAAGGTGAAACGTGTTGGAGTCCTGTGATAAAAAGGATACCACTTATTGAGTCGAAGATTGTTGATAAGGCAAGAGAGATAATTCACAGTGAATCAAAATATAGGCAACGTTTCCTTAACCGTATCGGTGAACAGATTCGGATGGATAAAGGTTCAAAGGAAGGTTGGGTTCGTGTATCATTTTTAGGGTCTGCAAGAGAGGTCGGGAGATCTGCCATACTTCTTCAGACCAAAAGGAGCAGGGTTCTTCTTGATTGCGGGGTCAATGTAGCATCAGTTGCTGACAGGCATCCGTTCCTTGAGGCTCCCGAGTTTGATATTGAGGATCTTGATGCAGTCATAATAAGTCATGCACATCTTGATCATGCTGGGTTTTTACCATATCTTTACGAATACGGTTATGATGGACCTACGTATCTTACAGCACCTACAAGAGATATCATGATACTTCAGCAGTTGGATTATATCAAGACTATGCAGAATGAGACAGGCGGTGCACCTTATACCAGTAAAGGTATCAAGAGTGCGGTCAAGCATTCAATAATTATGGATTATGGGCACGTAGCAGACATAACTGCGGACATGCGTCTTACGTTCCACAATGCTGGGCATATCTTAGGATCTGCGATATCGCACATACATATCGGTGAAGGTCTTCATAATTTAGTATATACTGGTGATCTAAAGTATGGTAAGAGTAGGCTTTTTGATCCTGCTAGCATGAATTTCCAGAGATGTGAGTCATTGATAATGGAGTCCACTTACGGTGGTATGACTGCTAAGATGCCATCTAAGTATGAGTCTGAGAAAAAGTTTATATCCATAATCAAAGACACTATCAAGCGAGGTGGTAAGGTTGTGGTGCCATCTTTTGCTGTGGGTCGTGCTCAGGAACTTATGATATTTTTTGCTGAATTGGCTGATAAGAAACTGATTGATGTTCCTGTATACCTTGATGGTATGATCTGGGATGTCACTGCTATACATACTACTTATCCTGAATTTTTGTCACGGGATCTTCAGAAACAGATTTTCCATTATTCTAATAATCCATTCGTGAACAAGATATTTAAGAGGGTGGCTAGTCCAGCTGAACGTAAGAAAGTCATTGAGGGTGGTCCTGCAATAATCATAACTACATCCGGTATGGTTACAGGCGGGCCTATCATGGAGTATCTTAGGTGTCTTGCTGATGATGAGAAGAACACTCTTGTGTTTGTGGGTTATCAGGCTGAGGGTACTTTAGGGCGCAGTATACAGATGGGTTGGAGAAACTTGCCTATGCCGAGCCGGAATGCAAGTGATACTCGAAGCACAATCCGTATGAAAATGCAGGTTGAGACTGCAAGTGGATTCGGTGCGCACTCTGATCGGGCGCAGTTAACTAACTATGTCTCTAGGTTGAAGTCAAGGCCTGAGCGGGTGATACTTAATCATGGTGAGGCTAGAAGTATTGTTGACTTCGGTCGGAATCTTCACAAGATGTTCAAGATCGAGACACAGTTCCCACATAACCTTGATGCATTGAGATTGAAGTGAGGATTGGGGTTGTTTTTCTTTTTAGTTCTATTGGGTTAGTCTTGAGTTTGTTTGTAATAGTCAATAATCTTTACTGGCACTCTTGGCATGATACTCACCTCTCAATATTTAAATGTTTTAAGATAAAATGTATCTATAGACTTAGCAATTCTTTAATCTTGATATCATGCAAGTCATAATCTAATATTTGGTGAACTCATGAAAAAAATGTCTGTGGCTGATTTCTTCTGTGGAGCAGGAGGATTTTCAGAGGGGTTTAGACAGAAAGGATTTAATGTAGTATTTGCTCTTGACCACTGGAAACCTGCTGTAGATACGCATGAACTTAATCATCCTAAATGCAAGCATGCGCAGATGAACATTCTTGAACTTGATACTCCCAAAAAGATTGATGAAATTGTTCCCGACACAGATGTATTGATAGGGAGTCCACCATGTGTTGCGTTCTCAGGCTCAAACAAGGCTGGCAAGGCTGATAAGTCATTAGGTATTCAGTTGATTGAAACATATCTTAGGATTGTTGCATGGAAAAAAAGTAAAGGTCAATTGAAATATTGGATACTCGAAAATGTCCCAAATTCTGAAAAATACATAAAAGATAGTTATACTTGGAAGGAGCTTGGACTTCCAGGTAAAGGTTCAGATCTTAAGATACCTCAGAGACATATATTCAATGCTGCAGATTTTGGTGCACCTCAAGCGAGAAAGAGATTTGTCTGCGGAGATTATCCTATGCCTGAAAAATCATGTGATGATGAATCTGAATGGTTGACTCTCGGAAAAATTATGGAACAATTTCCTAATCCTTTAACTTATGATGTAACTTCTGATATCATAGATCCTGTATATAATTTTAATATACGTCCTGAAAAACTTACAGACCATTCTTATGACTCGCGCATCGAAGACTTTGAATGGAAAAGGGCAAAGAGGATGAAAGAGGATCATGGATATATGGGTAAGATGTCATTCCCTGAAAGGATGTATAGGCCCAGCAGGACAGTCATGGCAACAAGGTCTGCATCAACAAGAGAATCTATGATACTTGAAGCAATTGATAAAGAGGGAAATAATATTGGGTATCGTCTTCCAACAATAAGGGAAGTTGCTACAATGATGTCATTTCCTATAACTTATCAATTTGAAGCAGGAAATGAGAGCTCAAAATATAGGTTGGTAGGAAATGCAGTCTGTCCGAAAATGTCGGGTGCACTTGCTGAAGCCATAGCCAAAGAAGAAGACATAAAATTACATAAAAAGTTTATACAATTACCAGACATAAAACCTACATTTGATTTGAGTGGAACAAAAAGAGTTCCTAAGAAACCAAATCCAAGAAAGAATAATGCTAAGTTTGCTGTACATATACCCTATCTTAAGACGGGATGTTTCAGGGTTGATTTGACTAATCTGGAATCTGATTTTGTTAATAATAAATTTATATGGTCATGTGTATTGCATCA
>DAOVVY010000060.1 GCA_030636885.1 Candidatus Nanohaloarchaea archaeon | reverse complement strand
TGTTTTCAGGTTTTGTCTGATAAAAATGTTTTAGGTGCCTTAAATGATTTCTATAGTTCTTCAGATAGGGTTGAACTATATAATTCTTATCTTCTTAAAAATCCTCAAAGGGTGCCTATAGCTGATATGACTGGTCTTAAGTGTTATGAATCTCTTGAAATCATTTGAATTTATCCTTTATCCACCACAATCTATATATACATTCTAATTCATATTATATTTAACTTTCTGAAACTTGTGAAAGTTGGTATGTATTTATTATGATGGTGATTTAGATGGTTGACTCTGCGCGAAATGAATTTGTAGAACTTATGGCACATAATTTTAAGCAGAACGGTTTTGATGACTGTACATCTAAAATTGTGGGTGCGCTCTATATTGAACCTCGCGAAATATCTCTTGAAACACTTGCTGAAAAAACAGGATACAGTCTTTCTGCGGTAAGCACTGCAATGAAATTTCTTGTAAGGATGGGGATGATAAGACGAATCAAGAAACCGCATTCCCGGAAAGTTTATTTCTTTATGGAAAAAGACATGGTCTCATGCACGTTAGAACATATGAAAAAAAATTATGAACTTTCATTGCATATGTCAAAAGGGGCGCTTCCTAAAATAATAGATAAATACAGATTGAAAAAACAAGATGATTCGGATGCGGAACTGATGATAATTGAACAGTATTATGATCAGGTTGTGGCTTTTGAGGATGTCATGAAGAATTTTATAGAAGCGCTTGAGGGTCTGCAACATACATTCAGTAAAGATAAACATACAAGGACGGTGGATTGAATGAAAAAAGAGAAACCTATAATTGAACTTAAGGATGTCAAGAAGATATATCGTATGGGTGATGTTGATGTCCCTGCATTGAACGGTGTTTCCTTAAAAGTCATGAGGGGTGAGTTCATAACTATAATGGGTCCGTCCGGTTCAGGCAAGTCAACTCTCATGAATATGGTCGGGTGTCTTGATGTGCCTACTTATGGTACGATTATGCTTGATGATAAAGATATATCAAAGATGTCTGAAAGCGGGCTTGCGCAGATAAGGGGTAAGAAGATCGGGTTTGTATTCCAGAAATTTAATCTTTTGCAGACGCTTTCTGCTCTGGAGAATGTCACTATCCCTATGATGTTTCAGAATGTGGATGAAAGTGAAAGGACTGAAAGGGCACTGGAGCTTCTGGATATGGTCGGGCTTCGTGATCGTGCGTATCATAAGCCGAGTGAGCTTTCAGGAGGGCAACAGCAAAGGGTTGCGATTGCGCGTTCTTTATCAAATGATCCTGATGTGATCTTGGCGGATGAACCGACCGGTAATCTTGATACTAAAACTGGTAATGATATAATGGGGATGCTCGCCAAACTTCACAAGGAAGGAAAAACAATCATTATGGTCACACATGATCCTGATGTCGCTAAACAGGCAAGACGGATTGTGTTAATCAAAGATGGGATGGTCGTGTCCAATCATAAGGAGTGAAATGTTATGAAAAATAAAGGATTAGGTATTTTTGCGATTATGGTACTTTTTACAGTTATCATGTCGTCTGGTGCATATGCTGTCACTGAGACATCGTTGAGTGTTTCGGTCGCCAAATATGAACCGTCCCCGGTTGAACCTGGGTCATATTTTGAGATATGGTTCAAGATAGATAATACTGGGATTGATACGGCAAGAGATGCAACATTCATACTTGAACCTGAATTCCCGTTTTCCATAGATGGTGAAGCTGAGACTTCTATCGGTATACTTAACCGTCTTGAAAGTACCATGATTAAATACAGAGTGAATGTTGATAATGATGCTGTTGAAGGTACAAGCAAGCTCAATGTCAAATACAGTGCTGATCCTAAAACAAGTGCGATGGTCACTGAGTCGTTCAATATTGATATAAGGACTGCTGACGCTGACCTTAATATTGTCTCTATGAAATCTGAACCTGAACAGTTCTTGCCGGGACAGAAAGGCAGTGCAGAAATAATAGTTAAGAATACTGCTGATTCCACACTGAAAAATATTAAAGTCACAATGGATCTGAGCAGTGCTACGGTTCCTTTTGCACCAATCGGTAAGTCAACAACATATGTAATAAAAAATATGGTTGGGGGTGGTGAGGAGACAGTAACTTTTGATATAATCACAATTCCCGGTGCGGATAGCGGCATATACAAGATACCGTTAATAATCACATTTTCAGATAATGTAGGTAACAATTATACAACATCTGAAATAATAAGCCTGATTGTGGGCGGTACTCCTGATATACTTACAAATGTGGAACCTGATAGTGTCTTTTTGAGTGGGACTACAGGGGATATCCGTGTCAATATAATCAATAAAGGTCTTGTTGATGTGAAATCTGTTACAGTCAAGCTTGCATCGACTGATGATTTTGATATATTGTCAAATGATGAGATCTACATAGGAAATATAGATTCTGATGATTTTGACAGTGCAGAATTTAAGTTATATGTGTCACCATCATTTTCGGGAGACCTTCCGATTCCTATGACAATGACATATATGAGTGCTAACAACGATCCTTTTGAGATAGAAGAAACACTTCTTATGAAAGTGTATACAACTGAGGAAGCACAGTCACTCGGTCTTGTAAGTAAGAGTTCAGCAGGTATCATGTATGGTGTTGTGCTGTTTTTGATTATTGGTTATTTCGGTTATAAGCGATACAAGAAGAAGCATAAGAAAAACTGAATAAATGAAAAGTGGGTGTGATTTCATTTGAGATTCGAATACCTTAAATATGCCTTTAAGAATATACGTCACAGGAGACTTAGGTCTTGGCTTACGCTCATAGGCATATTTATAGGTATTGCTGCTGTTGTGGCTCTCATATCTGTCGGACAAGGTATGCAGAATGCTATAAATGAAGAGTTTCAGAAAGCTGGTGCGGACAGGATTACAATCCAGCCTGCAGGTGGATTTGCGGGGGCTTATGTCTCTGAAAAGTTGTATCAGAGTGATGTTGATGTCATAAATCGTGTCAAAAGTGTGGATTTTGCAACAGGGGTCATCATAAAAACCGGGCGGGTAAAATATAAGGAGCAGACAGAGAGTGCGTCAATATTTGGTATAGAGTCTGATGAAGATACAAGACGGTTTATTGAAAAAGTTGATTTCTTCTTGATTGAGGAAGGTAGGCAATTCAAAAGCATCGATAATAATGTGGCCATACTCGGTAGCAATATTGCAAGTGATAGGTTTGACCGAGAAATTGTCTTGGGTGAAAAGATAACTGTCGAGGGTAAAGAGTTCAAAGTGATCGGTATCCAGAAAAAAAGCGGAAGTCCCATGCATGATAACATGGTGCGGATTACCACTGATTCTGCTCAAGAACTCTTTGGTCTGGAAAAGACAGAAGAACTGTCAATGATATTTGCTAAGGTAAAACCTGGGTTTGATCCTTTGGTCGTTGCAGAAGATGTGCGTGATGCTCTTCGTAAAGATCATGATGTTAAAGAGGGAGAGGAAGATTTTATTGTGGTGACAGCAGAACAGATGATTGAAGGGTTCAATAATATTCTTCTTGCGGTACAGGCCGTGCTTGTGGGCATTGCTGCAATATCTCTTGTTGTGGGAGGGATCGGTATAACAAATACTATGTATACCTCTGTTGTTGAACGTACACGGGAGATAGGTATAATGAAATCTGTGGGTGCAAAAAATAGTGACATAATATCTATTTTTCTGATGGAGTCTGCGATGCTCGGTTTTTTTGGTGGGATATTGGGGGTGATTATCGGGCTCTCAGTGAGTAAAGCTATTGAGTTGGTTGCTGTCTCTGCGGGGGTTACGGTGCTTAGGGCTTATTTTGGGATTGAACTTATCTTTGGAGCACTTTTATTCTCTATGGTGGTGGGTACTGTGTCAGGAGTGCTTCCTGCAAAAAGTGCTGCCAGGATGAATCCTGTCGATGCGTTGAGGAGTATGATATAGATGATATCTGATTATTTCTCTTATGCGTTCAAGAATCTGAGGTATAGGAAGGTTCGTACTTGGCTCACTATGGTAGGTATTGTTATTGGCATTGCGGCTGTTGTGTCTATAATATCTCTTGGACAAGGTCTTGAAGATATGGTCACCGGGCAGTTTGAGGATATGGGCGCAGATAAGATAACTGTTATGCCCGGGAGCAGTATCTTTAGTGCTGGGACGGCGACAATCTCTCTTAATCAGAAAGATTATGATGCGATAAAACAGACAAAGGGTGTTGAATATGTTACCGGTATGCTCTATTCTTCAGTAAGGATTGAATATAAGGATGAATCTCAATATACATTTGTTATCGGTCTGCCTTTAGATTCTGATTCAAAAAGAATATTTGATACTATGCAAAATTTTAAGATTGATTATGGCCGGGATCTGAAATATGGGGACAATAATGTTGTTGTTGTCGGTGCCTCTGTCGCAGAGGATGATAAGATTTTCGAAAAAGGCGTATCTATCGGAAGTAAAATTACAATTGAAGGTGTTGATTTTAAAGTTATAGGTGTCTTGGCGACGTTAGGGAATGAGCAGGATGACAGGTCTGTCTATATAAATATTGACCGTTCAAGAGATATCTTTGATAACAAAGAGGATTATGATCTGTTTTTTGTGCAAGCAAAATCCGGTTTTGATGTAAGTGCGGTTGCAGATGATATAACGGAGGCTTTGCGGAAATCTCGGGATCTTAAAGAGGGAGAGGAAGATTTCAATGTACAGACTACAGAACAGCTTCAGGAAAGTTTCGGTACTATATTCAGTATAGTCCAATGGTTCTTGATAGGCATTGCATCCATTTCTATTGTTGTGGGCGGTATCGGTATCATGAACACTATGTATACGTCTGTCCTTGAGAGGACTTATGATATAGGTATCATGAAAGCGATTGGCGCGAAAAATTCAGATATACTTATGCTTTTTGTGATTGAGGCTGGGACATTGGGTGCGGTCGGGGGGATTGTGGGTATGCTTGTCGGTGGTGGTTTTGCAAAAATCATTGAAATTGTCGCTAAAAATGCGTTACCTGCTGATCTTCTGAAAGCGCATCTGGGTGTCGAACTTATGGTTGGTGCTGTCTTGTTCGCATTTGTTGTCGGTATGGCTTCTGGCGCATTTCCTGCCCGGCAGGCGGCCAGAATGAAACCTGTCGATGCATTGAGGTATGAATAGAAGAAAGTTTAAATGTATCCAGTAAGCATCAATACACCGAGTGCTATCATCAATATTCCCATTGCAAGTTTCATCCATTTTCTCTCGTCAAGGCGCCATCTGTCAATTGTTTTTGGGTCTGCGCCTTTGTATACCAGTGCAAGGATCACTATCAATGGTGCGATGAATGCCAGGTTGTAGACCAAAAGATATGGTATTGCTGCAATTTGTGTCATATTGCTTGATAGAAGTCCTATTATCGCGAAATATACGCCTCCTGTGCAAGGCAGTTCAAACATGGATACAAGGAAGCCGAGAACTATGGCTGAGGGGATTGTGGCTTTTTTTGAGTATTTTGAGATTACTGCTTTCTTGTCTTCAGGGATCTTCAAGGTTATGCCTTTGCCGTACCAGAAGTAGTCTTTTATGTTTATCAGGCCGAAGATAATGGCTACTGTTGCTGCAATGGTGAATATTATTCTTGTGATACCTGCATACTGGATTATTGATAAG